>CAZCGD010000022.1:0-8834 GCA_964498105.1 uncultured Streptomycetaceae bacterium | reverse complement strand
ATCTCGCCGACCGACCGGATGTGCAGCCGCACTTGCAGCCTCGGATATCCGTCGGCATCCGGCGCCCGGGGGGTCACGCGGGCGATCCGGTTGTAGATCTCGCAAAAGCGGGACTCCTGCTTGACTTCTGCCGGGCCCCGGAAGAAGACCGGTGTCTCGCTCAGCTGGGGCTTGGTCGAGTCCTCGACCGGGGCGTCCACGATGGACTGATAGCAGCTCCGCCGGTCGCTCATCGGTTCGCCGCCCGCCTGCATGACCCCGTACTGCGGGGGCGGGAGGCCGGGGGCGGTCCGGTCGTCGTAGAAGCAGAACGCGACTTTCTGCTCGCTCGACAGCGCGTACAGGCTATAGGCAGAAAGGCCCTTGTCGTAAACCAGCTGGACCTTCGACTGGTCGAGCGCCGCGAAATTCTGCAGGTTCTTGCTGTCCTTTTCGGGATCCAGGTTCATGCCCTTCGCGAGCAGCCGGCGTTCCCGGAAGGTATTGGCAAAAAACGTCCGCACCAGGTTGAGGAGCTTCAGGTAGCGTTCGAAATCCGATTGGGTGTCGCATTTCAACGCCGCGGGCCCGCTGAAGGCCTGTTTTCTGCCGTGGAGCACGTCTATCGCATCGCGCGGGGAGTTCATGATCTTGATCGTGTTGACTGGGCCTTTCTCCGAGCGGGTCTCGACGATCTCGGCCGACGAAAAGAACAGCAGCAGGACGATGCGGCGGTCGAGGCCGCGATCGAGCCAGTACTTCACGACCTTCGGGTCAATCGGCGATGATATTCCGGTGATGAAATCCTTCGATTGGAGATGGGTGAGCTCGAAGCTGGGCGAGATTTGAAAGCCCAAGATGCCGCCCCGGGTGTTACGCTGCGTTGTGCCGGCCACGGGACCCGCGACTTCCAGCACCGCTAAGGAAGCCGATTGCTGCATGGATTCGCGGATCACCGGAATATCGGCGAAATGGAGCGGGGCCTTGTCCCGCGCGCGCAGGACGTTGATCACGATCAGCTTGTTGGTGGTGTCTTCGATGACTTCGCCGAAAGCCAGAGAGTCCGATTTCATGATCGCGGGCGAAACGCAGCCGCACAACAGCATGGACAATCCCAAAGCCAGAATGCAACGCATGGTTTTCCCCTTTACAGTTGACCGCCTCACGCGGGCGCCGGTTTTTCGTCCAGTCTCTGCACATCCCCCAGCAGGCGCTGCACCACGAGCCGCATGAGGTAGAAGCCCAGTTCCGGATTCTGATAGTACAGGCGGAAAATCATCTCGTCTGTCATCTCGTAGAGTTCGCCGTCCGACTCGCACACCAGGGTCTGGGTGCGTTTTTTGTCCGGGGAGAACAGGCCGATCTCGCCGATCAGCTCACCGGGCCCGATGGTCCGGCTGATTTCCGCCAGCTTCAACTCGCCCTGCGCAACGTAGATGAGTATATCGGCCGCATCCCCTTTGCGGAACAGGACTTCGCCTGCCTTGAACGGGCGGCGGCGCATGTGGGGTAGCAGCCACTGCGACACCGGCGAGTCGTGGGTGGCGCGCGCGATCGCCTTGGAAAGCCGGGTGATTTCCCACAGGCGGGCAATATTGAGCGGCAACAGGACCGCATTGAGCGCGATCGAGGGCAGCAACGACTCCACGTAGCCGTAGGCGATGAACAAGACGTTCCCCGCCAGGGCGAGCGCCCGCAGGGACATCATGTTCTTCATGGCGAAACTGGCGAGGCAGAAAGCCACCCCCAGCATGCCGAGCACGTTTCCGAGGTCCATGGTCATGGCGGTCAATCTATGGGTGATGGTCCTCCCGTAACAGTAAAGAATTTCGCAACGGTTTGGTGAATATTCACGCTGGGCGGGCGGTTCCGGGCTGGCTCGCTCCGGCACCGTCCCAGGCTGCGTGGTGCAGCGCATGAGAGTAAAATGGCGCGGCTTCGTTACCTGGGTCTAACCCGTTTATATGATTGGGATATTGCTCATCACCCACGGCACGCTCGGCGACAGCCTGATCCACTGCGCGAGCCACGTGCTCAACAAGCGCCCGCCGCGGTTGGGGCAACTCGGCATCACCGCCCAGGACGATCCGCTGATGCTGCTGCCTCAGGCACGCAGGCTGGTGGGTGAACTCGACGAGGGCGACGGCGTGCTGATTCTCTCCGATATCTACGGCGGCTCGCCGGCCAATATCGCCGGCAAGTTATTGATCCCCGGCAAGGTCGAAGGGGTCGCCGGCGTCAACCTGCCGATGCTGATCCGGGTCCTCAGTTACCGCGATCGGCCGCTGCAGACCATCGTCACCAAGGCAGTGAGCGGCGGCTGCGACGGCGTGGTGCGCATCCCCGCCCCGGCCCTCGTCCGTAACCATGCTGCAACAGGAAGCTGAGATCATCAACAAACTCGGGCTCCACGCCCGGGCCTCGGCCAAGCTGACTCAGGTCGCCGGCCGTTTCCAGGCCAACGTCTGGGTCGGCCGCAACGGCCGCCGCGTCAACGCGAAGAGCATCATGGGCGTCATGATGCTGGCGGCGGCCATGGGCTCGAAGGTGATGGTCGAGACCGACGGCCCCGACGAGGCGGAAGCGATGGCGGCGGTCACGCAGCTTATCGCCGGACGATTCGAGGAAGCCGAGTAAACCCGGCTTCGAGGTTCAAGGTTCAAGGTTCAAGCAAAATTGGAGCGGGTTCTGATTCGAAGGTTTCCGACTTTGAACTTGGAACGTTGAACCTGGAACTTTGAACTTGGAACCGCGATAGCGTATGAGTTTCACGATCCACGGCATCGGCGTCTCCGGCGGGGTCGCCATCGGGCATGCGCACCTGATGACGCACACCGGGTTGGAGGTGCCGCGCTACGACGTCCCGCCGCACCAGGCCGCGGAGGAATCCACCCGCTTCGATGCTGCGATCAGGCAGGTGCGCGCGGATTTCGAGGACTTGCGCGCCAGCGTCCCCTCTACTGCTCCGGCGGAAATCAGCGCCTTCATCAACCTGCACCAGATGATCCTCAGCGATTCCACCCTGTCGGTGGCGCCGCGCCAGATCATCGAAACCGAGCGCTGCAACGCGGAATGGGCGCTTAAGGTGCAGACCGACGCCCTGCTCGCCCAGTTCGACGAGATGGAGGACGAATACCTGCGCGAGCGCAGGGTTGATGTAATCCAGGTCGCCGAGCGCGTGATGAAGGCGCTTTCCGGCCATCCCGGCTACGTCCCGCCGCCGCGGCAGGCGGATTCCGAGCACAACCTGATCCTGGTCGCGCACGACCTCTCACCCGCCGACGTGGTGCAGTTCAAGGAGCACCGCTTTGCGAGCTTCGTCACTGATCTCGGCGGCACCACTTCGCACACCGCGGTGGTCGCGCGCAGCCTCGCCATCCCCTCCATCGTGGCGCTGCACCGCGCGCGACAGATGATCCGCGAGCACGAGCTCGTCATCGTGGACGGCACCCAGGGCGTGGTGATCGTGAACCCGGACGAGCTGGTGCTCGCCGAGTACCAGTTGCGCCAGCATCAGTTCGACCTCGAGCGCCAGAAGTTGAAGCGCTTGAGGGACCGGCGCGCGGTCACGCTCGACGGCGTCGCGGTCGAGTTGCACGCCAACATCGAGCTGCCGGCGGACGTGGCCGAAGCGAGGGACAACGGCGCCACCGGGATCGGGCTCTTCCGCAGCGAGTTCCTGTTCCTCAACCGCACCGACCTGCCGGACGAGGACGAGCAGTTCGAGGCCTACCGCAAGGTCGCCAAGGACATGGACGGCATGCCGGTCACCATCCGCACCTACGACCTCGGCGCCGACAAGGACCACGACCAGGAGCGCGTCATCACCAACCCGGCGCTGGGACTGCGCGCCATCCGGCTGTGCCTCACCGAGCCGCAGCGCTTCGTCACGCAGTTGCGCGCCCTGCTGCGCGCTTCCCGCTACGGCAAGATCAACATCCTGGTGCCAATGCTCGCCGCCTCGGCGGAGATCGACCAGACGCTGGCGCTGATCCTTCGCGCCAAGCAAAGCCTCGACGACGAAGGCGTGGCCTACGACCGCGGCATCAAGGTCGGCAGCATGATCGAGGTGCCGGCGGCCGCGCTCGCGCTCGGCATGTTCATCCGCAAGCTCGATTTTCTTTCGATCGGCACCAACGACCTCATCCAGTACACGCTCGCGATCGACCGCACCGACGACACCGTGGCGCACCTCTACGACCCCCTGCACCCGGCGGTGCTGAACCTGATCGCCGGCATCATCAGGACCGCGGACAAGGCCAAAGTGCCGGTTGCACTGTGCGGCGAAATGGCCGGCGACGTGGCGTTGACCCGGCTGCTGCTCGCGTTCGGATTGCGCAATTACTCGATGCACACGGCGCACCTGCCCGACGTGAAGCAGGCGATCCTCAAGTCGAACTTCGCGCAGTTGAAGCCGCTCGCGCGGAAAATGCTGCGCGCGACCGACCCGGACAAGCTGCGGGCGTTGCTTGAGCGCCTCAACGCTTGAGGCGCGTTCCAGGTTCCAGGTTCCAGGTTCCGAGTTCCGGGCTTTAAACCTTGAACTTGGAACTTTGAACTTGGAACCTTGAACCCCTTGGGGCCGATTTGACAATCGGCCCCGCGGCGGGTAAGGTTCCCTCCGCTTTCTGTCGCGCCGATTTGATGTTCAGCTTGCGGGCGCGTAATAAATCCGGCTAAAGAGAAAACCTTCCAGTTTTTTCGAACCCGGTCAGCGCAAGCTCACCGGGTTTTTTATTGGCCGCTTGAAATGGACAACGGGGTCAGCGCGAAATCAGTAGGCATCGTCGCGCCGCAGTCGGCGCGGTTCACGGAGCCCATCCGCCTGAAGGGCGGGGCCGTGATGGACGCGTACGAGCTGGTCTACGAAACCTACGGCCGGCTCAATGCCGGTCGCTCCAACGCGGTGCTGGTGTGCCACGCGCTCAACGCCGCCCATCACGTGGCCGGCCACTACGCCGGCGACCCGGGCAACGTCGGCTGGTGGGACAACATGATCGGGCCGGGCAAGCCGGTGGACACCGACCGCTTCTTCGTCGTCGGCATGAACAATCTCGGCGGCTGCCACGGCTCCACCGGCCCGCAAAGCATCAACCCGAAAACCGGCAGGCCGTGGGGCGCGGACTTCCCGGTGGTTACGGTGGAGGACTGGGTGGCGACCCAGGCGCGGCTCGCCGACCACCTGGGCATCCGCCGCTTCGCCGCCGTGATGGGCGGCAGTCTCGGCGCCATGCAGGCGCTGCAGTGGACGATCAGCTTCCCGGAGCGCGTGCGCCACGCGCTGGTGATCGCCTGCGCTCCCAGCCTGTCGGCGCAGAACATCGCCTTCAACGAAGTTGCGCGCCAGGCGATCATTACCGACCCCGATTTCCACGGCGGCCATTATTACGAGCACAGCACGCGGCCGACGCGCGGCCTGCGCGTGGCGCGCATGGTGGGACACATCACCTACCTCTCGGACGACGAGATGGCGAGCAAGTTCGGCCGGCAACTGAAGAACGGAAAGCTCAGATATACGTTCGACACCGAGTTCGAGATCGAGTCGTACCTGCGCCACCAGGGCCTGAAATTTTCCGAGTACTTCGACGCCAATACCTACCTGCGCATCACCAAGGCGCTCGACTACTTCGACCCGGCGCTGGAGCACGGGGGCAGCCTGGCGAAGGCGCTCGCGCCCGCGCGGGCGAATTTCCTGGTGATCTCGTTCACCACCGACTGGCGGTTTTCCCCGGCGCGCTCGCGCGAGATCGTGAAGGCGCTGCTCGACAACCGGCGCGATGTCACTTACGCGGAGATCAACGCGCCCCACGGGCACGATGCGTTCCTCCTCGAGGATGTGCGCTACCACCGCCTGGTCTCGGCTCACTTCGACCGCATCCAGCGGGAGGCGGAACAATGAGCGGCAACGGCTTCAAGCGCGCCGATTTCGACGCCATCGCCAGGTCCATCCGTCCCGGCGCGCGCGTGCTTGACCTCGGCTGCGGCGACGGCGGTTTGCTCAACTACCTGAAGGGCGCCCGCGGCGTCTCCGGCTACGGCGTGGAGATCGACGACGCCAAGGTACTGGCCTGCGTGACCAACGGCGTCAACGTGATCCAGAGCGACCTCGAGCGCGGCCTCTCCGAGTTCGAGAGCCATTCCTTCGACTACGTGGTGCTGTCGCAGACGCTGCAGGCGATAATGGACGGCGAGCGCATCATCAACGACATGCTGCGCGTCGGGCGCGAGGGCATCGTCACCTTCCCCAACTTCGGTTACTGGAAGAACCGCCTGCAGGTGCTCGGCGGCCACATGCCGGTATCGGACAACCTGCCCTACCAGTGGCACGACACGCCGAACGTGCACCTGTGCACGCTCTCGGACTTCGAGGGCTTCTGCTCGAACCACGGCGTGAAAATCCTGGAGCGCAAGGTGCTCACGGGCGGGCGGGCGGTCGGCGTGCTGCCGAACCTGCTCGGCAGCCTCGCCGTGTACCGCTTCCAGCGGGCCTGAAGGCTAAAGCCTAGACACGAAGGACACCAAGGACACGAAGGAAAACAAGAACAACAATATTGAACCGCCAAGACGCCAAAAAGGCATTCAAGAACTACAGATCTAACTTATTCTTGTTCTGTTTTTCCTTTGTGTCCTTGGTGTCCTTTGTGGTTCGGCTTTGTTCTTGTCGGCGGCTAGTTTCCGATTCTGTTGCGCAGCAATCCCACCCCGTAGACCTCCGTCTCCAGCATGTCGCCCGCCTTCATGAATTCCGGCGGCGTGCGCGCGTGCCCCACTCCCGCCGGCGTGCCGGTGGAAATGATGTCGCCGGGCTCGAGCGTGAGCCCGTACGAGAGTTCCGCGATGATGCGTGGAATCTTGAAGTACATGCAGCTCGTGTTGGAGTCCTGCTTGGTGTCGCCGTTGACGCGGGAGGCGATGCGCAGCTGGTGCGGATCGGGCACCTCGTCCGCGGTCGCGATCCACGGCCCCATCGGGCAGGTGCCGTCCACGCTCTTGCCCTTGAACCACTGCCCGCCGTGCCGGCGCTGGAGGGTGCGAACGGAGATGTCATTGATGACGGTATAACCGAAGACGTGCTTCATCGCGTCGGACTCGGCGATGTTCTTGCCGCCGCGGCCGATGACCACCCCCAGCTCCGCTTCCCAGTCGAGAGTCTGGTTCACCTCCGGGTCAAAGGGAACCGCAGCGTAAGGGCCGATCACCGTGGTCGGCGCCTTCGAAAAAAAAGCGGGATGCGCGGGCAGTTCCTGCGTGTGCTTCAGCGCCCGTTTGCCTTCCTCGAAGTGCTCGACGTAGTTCCAGCCGACGCAGAACACGTTCTTGCGCGGGCGCGGGATCGGCGCCAGCAGCTTCACGCTCCCGAGCGGAACTGTTTTCTTCGCCCTGGCCGCGGCCTGGCGCAGCCACGCCCGTCCCCTCGCGCCGGCCGCGATCAGCGACACCATGTCCTGCGGGTCAAAGGGCGGCTTGCTGCCGGCCTGAGTCAAATCCACCACCTGGTAGCCCTCGCGCACGATACCCGCGCGCGGCGCGGCCCCCCTCTTCGGCACGAACGTCACGAGTCGCATTGTCTCTCCTGTCGTATTGCTAGATGGGTAATGGATGGGTCTAGTTTTTCCCTGGCGTCATGGCGCCTTGGCGGCTAATTACCTGACCTTGACGCTGCGGGATCGAGCTGGTCGCGCAGCCACCACAGCAGGACGAGACCGGGCAGCGCGATCAGGAAAGTCAGGAAGAAGAACGGCGCCCAGCCGACCGCCGCCACCAGCACGCCCGAAACCGGCCCGACGTAGACCCGGCCCACCGCGGACAACGCGGACAGCAGCGCGTACTGCGTCGCGGAGAAACGGTGGTCGCACAGCGACATGAGCAGCGCGACGAAGGCCGCCGTGCCCATCCCGCCGCACAGGTTTTCCGCCGCGACCGCGGCGATCATCAGGGGATAGCTCTTGCCCGCCATCGCCAGCAGCATGAAGCCGAGGTTGGTGACGGCCTGCAGCACGCCGAACAGCATCAGCGCGCGGTACAGGCGCAGCTTCGTCATCAGCGCGCCGCCGGCGAGCGCGCCGAGTATCGTCGCGCCGATGCCGAGCCACTTGTTCGCCCAACCCACGTCCGACAGGGAAAACTCCGGCCCCCGCAGCAGGAACGCCGTGGTCAGGCTGCCGGCAAAGGCGTCGCCGAGCTTGTAGAGCACGATCAGGAGGAGCACCAGCCAGGCGCCGTTGCGCGAGAAAAATTCCGCGAGCGGCTCGCGGATCGCGGCGGCCAGCGTAGCGGGCGCCTGCGCCGGCGTGTCGGGCTCGGGCGCCGACCACGTGGCCACCACCCCGATCAGCATGAGCGCCGCCATCAGCACGTACATCGCGGACCAGTTGAGCCAGTTGTCGACCAGGATCAACGCGAGGCCGCCCGAGACCAGCATGGCGATGCGGTAACCGAGGACCGAGGTCGCCGCGCCGGCGCCACGCTCCGTCTCCCTCAGCACGTCGGCGCGGTAGGCGTCGAACACGATGTCCTGTGATGCCGAGAGGAACGCGATGGCCAGGGCGAGGCCGCCGAGCAGCCAGGGGGATTCGCGCGGCGAGAGCGTGCCCATGAACGCGATCGCCAGCAACAGCGCCAGTTGCGTGAGAACGAGCCAGCCGCGGCGCCGGCCGAGGAACGGCGGCGTGTAGCGGTCCATCAGCGGCGCCCACAGGAACTTGTAGGTGTAGGGCTGCCCGACCAGCGTGAACAGGCCGATGGTCTTGATATCGATGTCCTCCACCACGAGCCACGCCTGGAGCGTGCCCGCGGTGAGCGCCAGCGGCAACCCGGAGGAAAATCCGAGCAGCAGCACCGCCAGGATGCGGCGG
>CAZCGD010000021.1:0-3196 GCA_964498105.1 uncultured Streptomycetaceae bacterium | reverse complement strand
TTCGCAAGCGCCTCCTCCTGCTGTCAACAATCCTACAATATTGGTAAGGTGGCCTTGGCATTTCGCTACCACGCGGGACGCGCCTTGGGCCAGGAGCCCGGTTTGGGCGTGCATACTTGAACGGGAAACCCGACATAATGTAAGTGGTCACGCGTAGAAGGGCAGGGACAAGAACGCGGTGTTTTCATAGCGGAATTCAGAGTGGGGAATGGTGATGGCGTACGAAACATTATTGGCGGAATTCGAAGCCCGGCGGGCGAAGGCGCTGGCCGGTGGCGGCGCGGACAAGTACGCGAAGCGCACTGCCAGGGGCACGTGGAACGCGCGCGAGCGCATAGCCTACCTGGTGGACGGGGGCACGTTCCTCGAGTCGGGGCTGTTCGGCGCTTCGGGCGTCTATCCCGAGCAGGCCGACGAAACGCAGACCGACGGCAAGCTCGCGGGTTACGCGAAGATCAACGGCCGCGATGTCTGCATCGTCGTGAACGACTTCACGGTAAAGGGCGCTTCCACCAGCGCGACCAATAGCAAGAAGATCGCGCACATGAAGCGCGTTTCCACCGAGCGCGGCATGCCGCTGGTGGTCATCGGCGAATCGACCGGCGCGCGCCTGCCCGATGCGATGGGCTCGCGCGGCATGGGGCAGCTCCTTGGCAATGACGTCACGCAGTTCCGGCGCCTGCGCGAAACCCCAATGTGCGCCGCGGCGCTGGGCCCTTCCTTTGGCTCCTCGACCTGGCTCACTTGCCAGGCCGATTTTTCGGTGATGCAAAAGGGCGCCATCGTGGCGGTGTCCAGTCCCCGCCTGGTGTCGATGGCGTTGGGCGAGAAGGTGGATGCCGAGGACCTCGGCGGCTGGCGGCTCCATGCCGATGTGACGGGCCTCGTGGACCAGGTAGTCGACAAGGAAGAGGAAGTGTTCGACGCCATCAAGCGCTTTCTCTCGTACCTGCCGAACCACCACCTGGAAGCGCCGCCGGATGCGCCGGTGCCCGCCGGCTCGGGCGCGGACATGGAAAAGGTATTCGCGGTCCTGCCCGAGAGCCGCACTCAGGTCTACGACATGAAGCGCATCATCCGCGCGGTCGTCGACAAGGACTCGCTGTTCGAGGTGAAGCCGCGCTTCGGCAAGAGCGTCGTGACCGGCCTCGCGCGGCTCGGCGGCCGGAGCGTCGGCATCGTTGCCAACAACCCGCTGCACCGCGGCGGCGCACTCGACGCCGACGCCTGCCGCAAGATCGTGGATTTTCTCGTGCTGTGCGATTCTTTCAACGTGCCGATCGTGCTGCTGGTGGACACCCCCGGCTTCCAGATCGGCACCGAGGCCGAGCGCGCGGGGGCGCCGGGCAAGATCATGAACTTCATGAACGCAATGACGCTCCTTACCGTGCCACACCTGTCGGTGATCATCCGCAAGAGCTACGGCCGCGCCTACGTGTGCATGGGTGGCGGCCGGCACTCCGACGATGTCGCGGCGTGGCCGACCGCGGAAATCAGTTTCATGAGCCCGGAGTTCGCGACCCAGATCGTGCACGGCGTTGGCGTGGGCGAGCCGGGCTTCGAGGAGAAGCTGGCGCAAATCCAGAAGGGGTCCGACGTGTGGGGCCTGGCCGAGGTCTATGCGGCGCAGGCGGTAATCCCGCCCGACGAGACCCGCGATTACCTCATTCGCATGCTGCAGGTGCACCGGCTGCGCGCGACCAAGGGCGTCGGGCAGCACCTGATGCGCAACTGGCCCACCAGCTATTAGACCGTGACGTGATGAAGTGTGACATGGTGAAGCGTGACGTGATAAGGCGTGACGCGATGAAGCGTGATCGACGAGATGCTTTGGTCGACTCACGAATCACGATTCACGAATCACGCTTTTGCCATGTTTAGCAAAGTCGTCGTGGCCAATCGCGGGGCGGTTGCGGCGCGGGTGCTGCGGGCGTTGAACGAAATGGGTATCCATTCGGTTGCGGTGTATTCGGAGGCCGATGCGGGCGCGCCGTACCTGGAGCTGGCGGGCGAGACTTACGCTATCGGTCCGGCGCCGGCGCGCGAGAGTTATCTCAACCAGGATGCCCTGATCGAGGTGTTGCGCAAGTCGGGCGCAGACGGGCTGCATCCGGGATACGGTTTCCTGTCGGAGAACGCCGTGTTCGCGCAAAAGGTGACCGATGCCGGCGTGCGTCTCATCGGGCCGTCGCCGCGCTGGATCGAGGCGATGGGGCACAAGACGCGGGCGCGTGAACTGGCGGCGCGCCACGGCATGCCGATGTCGCAAGGCTCCGGCGTGCTGCCCGCGGAATCCGGCGCCATCCTGGCCGCTGCGCGAGCCATCGGCTTCCCGGTGCTGGTGAAGCCCGCGGGCGGCGGCGGCGGGATCGGCATGCTGCCGGCGAAGGACGAAACGGAACTACTCGCGGCAGTCGAGCGCTCGCGTTCCATGGCGGAGCGAGGCTTTGGCAATGCCGAGGTCTATCTTGAGCGCCTGGTCGAGCGACCGCGCCACGTCGAGTTCCAGGTGCTGGGCGACCGGCACGGCAACGCAACGCACCTCTACGAGCGCGACTGCTCGACGCAGCGGCGCAACCAGAAGGTGATCGAGGAAGCTCCGGCCCCTGGCGTGCCGCGGGCGAAGATCGGCGCGGTCGCGGAGCAGGTGGCCGGGATCATGCGCAAGCTGGGCTACGATAATATTGGCACGGTGGAAATGCTGATGGGCGAGGACGGCTCCTTCAGCTTCCTTGAAATGAACACGCGGTTGCAGGTGGAGCACGGAGTGACCGAGGAAGTAACCGGCGTGGACCTGGTGCGGGCGCAGATCCGCTCGGCCGCTGGCGAGCGCCTTGCCGATATCCTGCCCGCGCGCGTCGAGGTGAAGGGCCATGCCATCCAGGCGCGCGTGTATGCCGAAGACCCGAAGAACTTCTTCCCGTCTCCCGGCAAGCTCAAGGTGTTCCGCCCGCCGCGGGACGCAACCGTGCGCGTCGAAACCGGTTATGCCGAGGGCCGGGACGTGACGCCGCATTACGACCCGATGATCGCCAAGGTGATCGTGCATGCCGGGACGCGGGACCAGGCGATCGAGCAGCTGACCGCCGCGCTGGAGGCGTTCGAGATCCAGGGCATCAAGCACAATATCCCGGCGGTGCTGGCGGTGCTGCGCTCGGAGCCGTTCCGCGCGGGGCGCGTGCATACTGGACTCATT
>CAZCGD010000020.1:0-4169 GCA_964498105.1 uncultured Streptomycetaceae bacterium | reverse complement strand
CGGGCCGGTCCGCCCCGGCGAAGTCGATTACAGCCAGTGGTTGAAGCTCGACTTGACCACGATCCAGCCCAACGTCGCCGGCCCCAAGCGCCCGCAGGACCGCATCCCGCTCGCCGAGCTCAAGCCCCGCTTCGAGAGCCTGCTCAAGGCGCCCGTGAGCGACGGCGGCTACGGCAAGACCGCAGTCGAAAGTCGAAAGTCGAAAGTCGAAAAAGGCGTCGTTCAGGACGGTGACGTGGTGATCGCCGCCATCACATCCTGCACGAACACCTCCAATCCGGGTGTGATGATCGCGTCGGGGCTCGTCGCGAAGAAGGCCGTCGAGCGTGGCCTCAAAGCGAAGCCGTGGGTCAAGATGTCGCTCGCCCCCGGCTCGCGCGTGGTGAGCGAGTATCTCAATGCTTCCGGGCTACAGGACAGTCTCGACAATCTCGGCTTCAAGCTCGTGGGCTACAGCTGCACGACCTGCTTTGGCGCATCCGGTCCGATCGACGCCGACCTCGAGAAATCGATCAACGACCGGGACGCCATCGCATGCGCGGTGCTGTCCGGCAACCGCAACTTCGAGGCCCGTATCCACCCCTCGGTGCGCGCGGCGTTCCTGATGAGTCCGCCGCTGGTGGTCGCTTTCGCGATCGCGGGTCGCGTGGACATCGACATGGCGAAAGAGCCGCTCGGCAACGGCAAGGACGGCAAACCGGTTTACCTCAAGGATATCTGGCCGACCCCGGACGAGCTGGCGAACGTGCTGCGCACGGCGGCGAGCCCCGACCAGTACCGCGCGGTCTACGGCATGGACCACGGCGTCGCCAACCCTTTCTGGGAAGGCGTTCCCCGCGTGATCGGCGACCAGTACGCCTGGAGTGCCGACTCGACCTACATCAAGGAGCCGCCCTTCCTGGAAGCCAATTTCACGGAATCGTGCCTGCGCGAGTTCAAGGGCGCATGCGCGCTCGCCGTCCTAGGCAATTCGATCACCACCGATCACATCAGCCCGATCGGCAGCATCAAGGCCAGTTCTCCCGCCGGCCTGTACCTGCAGGGCCTTGGCGTGAAGCCGGCTGACTTCAACAACTACGGCTCGCGGCGCATGAACCACGAGGTGATGGTGCGCGGCACGTTCGCGAACGTGCGGTTGCGCAACATGATGGTGCCCGGGGTGGAAGGCGGCGTGACGGCACACCAGCCGGGCGGCGGGCAGACGAGCATCTACGAGGCCGCGATGCGCTACGCCGCGGACAAAGTGCCGCTGTTCGTCATCGCCGGCGAGGAATACGGCACCGGCAGCGCGCGCGACTGGGCGGCGAAAGGCGCGCGGCTGCTCGGCGTGCGGGCCATCGTCGCCGGGAGCTTCGAGCGCATCCACCGCAGCAACCTGGTAGGAATGGGCGTGTTGCCATGCCAGCTGCCCGCCGGCGTCACCGCCACGACGCTGAAACTCGACGGGCGCGAGACATTCGATCTCATTGGGCTGGACGCGAACGCGAAGCCGCGCCAATCCGTCTCGCTCGTGATTCACCGTGCGGATGGCAAGCAGGACTGCGTCGCGCTCACGCTCCGGCTCGACACGCCGGCGGAAGTGAACTACGTCCGGCATGGGGGTATCATGCCCTACATGCTGAATGAACTCGTGGCTTGACGGCCACGCGTATATCATTCCAACTCCCTCACCCATCGCTGGAGAAGCCGATGACAAATACGAAAACCGTGGCTCCGGGTTGCCTGACGGGCGTCCGTGTATTGGACCTTACGCAGTTCGAAGCGGGCACGTCCTGCACCCAGGTATTGGCATGGCTCGGCGCCGACGTGGTGAAGATAGAGAATCCGGACGGCGGCGACCCGGGGCGCCGGACGGGCTCCACGAAGCCGCACCGGGATGACCCCTATTTCCTGAACTACAACTCCAACAAGCGCTCGATTGCCCTCAATCTGAAATCCCCGCGCGGGCTCGAGATCGTCAAGGAGCTGGCGCGCAAGGCCGACATCTTCATGGAGAATTTCGCGCCCGGGGCCATCGAGCGCCTCGGCCTGGGCTACGAGGTCCTCTCCAAGTTGAATCCCGGCATCATCTACGGGCAGGTGAAAGGCTTCGGCGAGGGCAGCCCGTACGAGAAGAATCTCGCCTTCGACATGATCGCCCAGGCCTGCGGGGGCACCATGAGCGTCACCGGGCAGGCCGACGGACCCCCCGCCAAGCCGGGAACGACGCTGGGCGATACGGGGACCGGGTTGCTGATGCTGACCAGCATCCTGGCGTCCCTCTACCAGCGCAAGGAAACCGGCAAGGGAGTGCACCTCCAGGTGGCCATGCAGGATTCGATGCTGCACTACATCCGCAATGCATTCGGCGTCACCAGCAAGACCGGCAAGCCTGCCGTGCGTGCCGGCGCGAAAACGCTCGAGGCAAATAATCCGCCCTGTGACATCTATCCATGCGCGCCGGGTGGACCGAACGACTATGTTTACGTCTATACCAGCCGCGCCAACCCGCAGCATTGGCCGAAACTGCTCGAAGCGATCGGCCGCAAGGACTTGATCGGTGACCCGCAGTTCGAGACTCGCGAGGCGCGCCTCAAGAATGAGGCCGAAGTCGACAGGATCATCACCGAATTTACCAGCAAGCGCGACAAGTACGAGTGCATGCGCGTGATCGGGGCAGCCGTGCCTGCGGGCGCCGTTCGCGACACCCTGGAACTGATGAACGATCCCAACTTTGAAGAACGCGGAATCATACAGAAGATTCAGCACCCGACGAACGGCGCGTTCAAGATGGCTGGCTGGCCGGTGCGCTTCAACGGCAAGACGGCGCCGGTGAAACCAGCCCCGCTGCTCGGCCAGCACAGCGCGGAGGTGCTCAAGGACTGGCTCGGCATGAGCGAGGACCAGGTGGCGACGCTGCGGGCGGAGAAGATCATCCACGCGCATTCGCAGGCGGAATCCGGCCAGGCAGCGACGGCCTGACTCAAAGAGTGCCTAACATAATAAGGAGAAACGACCATGGCGGACCTGACAGGCTCTGAAATACTGGGGCGATCACTGAAGAACGAGGGCACGAAGGATCTTTTCTTCATCATGGGCGGGCCGATGATGCTCGCCGAACAGTCGTGCGTCAAAGAGGGGATACGCCCGATCGACGTGCGCCACGAGCAGGCCGCCGCGCTGATGGCGCAGGCCTACAGCCGGCTCACCCAGAAGCCATCCGTCTGCATGGCGGCGAGCGGCCCCGGCGTGATCAATCTGACGACCGGCGTTGCCAACGCCCTGGTCGATTGCGCCCCCGTCGTGGCGATCGGCGGCTCGAGCGCCATCAGCCAGTTCGGCAGGCAGGTGTTCCAGGAGATCGACCAGCTCGCGATCATGAAGGGCTGCACCAAGTGGGCCGACCGCGTCGTCAATTTGAAGCGGATTCCCGAGATGGTGAATACGGCCTTCCAGAAGGCAATGGGCGGCAAACCCGGGCCGGTCTATCTCGATTTTCCGGCCGATATCCTCTACAACAAGATCCCGGAAAGCGAGGTCGATTGGAGCCTGAGCGGCCGCCCGTTGCTCAACCCACGGCCGATGGGCGAAAAAGCGCGCGTCGACGAGCTGATCGCCGCGCTCTCGAAGGCGAAGCAGCCGATCGTACTCACCGGCAGCGGCGTCATCTGGTCGCAGGCGTGGACCGAGCTGCAGTCGTTCGTGGAGAAGGCGGGCATACCCTTCTACACGACGCCGCAAGGCCGCGGCGTGCTGCCCGACGATCATCCACTGTCTTTCCTCACCATGCGCTCCTCGGCGTTCAAGGATGCCGACCTCATCCTGATCATCGGCACGCGCATGAATTACATCATCGGCCACGCCGCGCCCCCGCGCTTTGCCGCCAACGCCACGATTGCCCGGATCGACATCGACGCGGACGAAATCGCATCGTCCCCGCGCAAGGTGCATATCGGGATCGTCGGCGACTGCAAGGCGGTGCTGCAGCAGCTCCTGGTGGCGATGCCGGGGCGCGTGGACGCGGGGAATTTCGCGCCGTGGCGGAAGACGCTCGGCGAGGGTGAGGCGGCGAAGCGCAAGGAAACCGGGGGCGGCATGTCGATGAATGCGACGCCGATACACCCGCTGCGGCTGTGCGAGGAGGTCAAGAACTTCATGCGGCGCGATGCCATCCTGGTGGTGGACGGGCA
>CAZCGD010000019.1:0-8777 GCA_964498105.1 uncultured Streptomycetaceae bacterium | reverse complement strand
ATTGCGCGCAAGCAGGCCGAGACCAACCTGCTGTTTTTCGCCAGCCACGATCCCCTGACCGGGCTCTTCAACCGGGGCATGTTCAACGATCGCCTGCAGCAGGCGATCGCCCAGGCGGCACGCTTCGAGCGCAGCCTGGCGCTGCTGTTCATCGATCTCGACGGCTTCAAGCTGGTGAACGACACGCTCGGGCACAACGCCGGCGATGCGTTGCTGGCCGAGCTGGCGACGCGCCTGCGCGTCACGCTGCGCGAGGGTGACGTGATCGGGCGCATGGGCGGCGACGAGTTCGTGGTGCTGATCGAGGAGTTCACCGAGGTCGGCCAGGTCGCCGAGGTCGCCAAGAAGATGCTCGAGACGGTGTCGCGGCCGTTCGTGCTGCAATCGCGGGAGTTCGAGGTGACGGCCAGCCTCGGCATCAGCATCTACCCCGGGGACGGCAAGGATGTGCAGACGCTGCTCAAGAACGCCGACATGGCCATGTACCAGGTGAAGCAGCAGGGCAAGAACAGCTTCCGCTTCTACTCGCCGCAGATGAACGTGCACCTGGTCGAGCGCCTGTCCCTGGAGGCCAGCCTGCGGCGGGCAATCGAGCGCGGTGAGTTGCAGCTGGCGTACCAGCCCAAGGTAGGCGTGCGCGACGGCCAGGTGAGCGGTGTCGAGGCGCTGGTGCGCTGGCAGCATCCGACGCAGGGCTTGATCAACCCCGGCGAGTTCGTGCCGCTGGCGGAGGACGCGGGCCTGATGCTGGCCATCGGTGAATGGGTGCTGCATGCGGCCTGCCGGCAGATTCGCAACTGGCGCGACCAGGGTCTGCCGCTCTTGCGCGTGGCGGTCAATATTTCGCCGCGGCAGTTCGCGCAGGACAGCCTGATCCAGGTCGTGCGCGAGGCCCTGCACCAGACGGGGATGGACCCCGCGCGGCTCGAGCTCGAAATCAGGGAGGAAATGGTGCTGCGCAATCCCGAGCGCGCGGTGCGGGTGCTCACCCAGTTCAAGGAACTGGGCGTGCGGCTGGTGATCGACGACTTCGGCACCGGCTACTCGTCGCTGAATACTCTCAAGCGGCTGCCGGTCGACAGCGTCAAGATTGACCGCTCGCTGATCCTCGAGTTGCCGCGCGGCGCCGACGCCGCGGCGCTCACGCGCGGGGTGGTCGCGATGGCGCACAGCCTGGGCATCGCCGTCACCGCGGAAGGGGTGGAAACGCGTGAGCAGTGGGAATTCCTGAATCAGCTGGGGTGCGAGGAAATGCAGGGCAACTACTTCAGCGCCCCGGCTGCGCCCGAAATCGTCGCCAGCATCGTGCGCCAGCCAGTGGCCGGCGGCCAGCGCGCCGCCGTGCAGGCGCTGCGCCCGCGGCGCAGCGACAGCGGCGCCGATACCGAATAGCGGCCGGCGAGCGGCCGCTTCCGCCGGATTTCGCGGCGCGACGGGGCCTGCAACACTCCATTATCGGCGCTCCGGATTTGCGCTACACTGGCCTGGTAACTTCCCGGCATGCGTGAAGCCGGCTGGTATTGTGAGAGGAGGGCGCCATGAAGACGGTGAGGCAGTTACTGCAGGCGAAGGGCAGCCAGATCTACGCCATTGCCCCCGACGCGCGGGTGTTCGACGCGCTCAAGCTGATGGCGGAGAAGAATGTCGGCGCGCTGGTCGTGACGGAAGGCGGCAGGCTGGCGGGCATCATGTCGGAGCGCGATTACGCGCGCAAAGTGATCCTGCTCAGCAAGTCCTCGCACGACATTGCGGTGCGCGACATCATGACCGCGAAGGTCTTCACCGTGCACCCGGGGCAGACCGTCGAGGACTGCATGGCGTTGATGACGGACAAGCGCATCCGGCATCTGCCCGTGACCGACGGCGAGCACGTGATCGGCATGCTCTCGATCGGCGACCTGGTGAAGGAAGTGATCGCGGAGCAGGAGGCGACCATCAAGCAGCTCGAGTCATACATCCACCGCTGATGCGGTGGATGTAATGTTGAATGTTGAGTGTTGAGTTGGCAGGACGCCCGCATTCACTCACAGAAACTCAAAACTCAAAACTCAACATTCGCGAATGCGATTCGGTGCGGTCATCATCGGCGACGAGATTCTCTCCGGCAAGCGCAAGGACGGACATCTCGCCAAGGCCATCGAGACTCTCGGCGCGCGCGGGTTGCAGCTCGCCTGGGCCCACTACCTGGGGGACGATCCCGAGCTCATCGCCGCCACCTTCAGGCGCACCTTCGCCGGCGGCGATGTGGTGTTCAGCTTCGGCGGCATCGGCGCCACCCCGGACGATCACACGCGGGCAGCCGCGGCGCAGGCAGCCGGGGTATCCCTGAAGCTGCATCCCGACGCGGAGGCGGAGATCCGGGCGCGCTTCGTGAACGACCCCAAGGGAGCCACGCCGCAACGGCTCGCGATGGGGGAGTTCCCGGAAGGCTCGGCGATCGTTCCCAACCCCTACAACCGCATTCCCGGCTTCAGCTACCAGCGCCATTATTTTCTTCCCGGATTCCCCGAGATGGCGTGGCCGATGATGGTCTGGGTGCTCGATACTCACTATGCTCACCTTAACGCGCCGGGCAGCATCGCGGAATCGTCCATCATCGTGCGCGAGGCGGGCGAGAGCCAGCTGATCGACCTCATGGTCGAATGCCAGAAGCGCTACTCCGGAGTGAAAGTCTTCAGCCTGCCGAAAGTGCAGCCGGAGCGGTATATCGAGCTGGGCGTGCGCGGCGTGCCGGGCGAGGTGGCGACCGCAATTGCCGCGCTCAAGCAGGGCGTGAGCCAGCTTGGCTTTCCGTGGACCGATCCGGCCTGACTGCGCAGGCAGTGCTGAATTTTGAGTGATGAGTTGAGTGCACGCTGCCGGCACGAAACTCAACACTCAACATTCAACACTTAACATTGCTGCCAGCTGGTACGTAAAAAACCCTTGGCCGTGGCCAAGGGTTTTTCATTGAAGCTGGCAGCTGATTAAGCGGCCTTCTTCGCCTTCTTCGCGCCGTCCACTGCCTGCTTGGCGACGGCTTCGATGTTCGACTGGGTCGCGTCAGCAAACTGCTTGGCAACCTTCGAGATGTTGTCATATCCGGAGTTCACTGCGGCGATGGCCGACTTGAACGCTGCGATGCCGACTTCGGAGCCTGCCGGGGCGGTCTTGACCATATTGTCGAGCGCCGTCACGACCTGCTTGTTGAACTCCGACACCTGCACTTCGGCGAGCTTGCCGAACTCGGCCTGAGTTGCCGAGGTCACGTCGTAGAGGCTCTTCGCGTAAGCGGTGGCCTGTTCGATGGTCGGCTGGGCCAGGCTGTTCTTCAACGTGCCCAGTTCCTGCAGATCCTTCACGGCGGCGAGGGTCTTGGCGTTTTCGATCGAGCCGGCGAACGCGGTCTTGGCGGCCTTCAGTTGCAGTTCCATGATGCGCTCGGCGCCCTGGAGAGCTACGCCGGCGAACTTCATTGCGACTTCCAGATTGGTCTTGTTCAGGGCCATCAACTGCTCGGGGGTTTGATACATGGTAAACTCCTTTTCAATCAATGAATTATCCCGTTATCGGGGTGTTTGTGCTGCACTGCACAATTGCTATTATATGTGCAGAAACCGAGGAGTCAAGGAGTTAGCATAAAAATAATATTGCAGCGCAGTATAATTGCTGTATGAGCAGATACTCGCCTCTTATCCCGCCTTCTATCCAAGCCCGCAATGGGGTATAAAAGTGTTTTTAATCAGTCATCTGAGCTGTCCAGCTGGCGACGAACAGGAGCACCCATGACGACCCTCTTCGGCAAGATCATCCGGCGGGAAATCCCGGCGGACATCGTTTACGAGGACGAACTATGCCTGGCCTTCCGGGACATCAATCCCCAGGCGCCCACCCACGTGCTGCTGATCCCGAAAAAAGAAATCGCCAAGCTATCCGGCGCCGGCGCCGGGGATCAGGCCTTGCTCGGTCACATGATGCTCACTGCCGGCAAGGTGGCGCGCCAGCTGGGAGTCGAGGACGCGTTCCGCCTGGTCGTCAACAACGGCGCCGAGGCCGGACAGAGCGTGTTCCACCTGCACCTGCACATCCTCGCCGGCCGGAAGCTGCGCTGGCCGCCGGGGTAGGATTTTGCCGGACGCGCGTCCGACAAATTCCTTACCCAAGTCCCATTTTTCCGCTGCCGTGATCTATTCAGCTATTTCCTGATGATCAACAGATCAAGTAATCCGCTCAAATCCACCGCCTGATCGATATTCCACAACGCTTTGAGCAACGCATCCCGCTGCGCATGGCCCATCAGCCCCTCGCACAGTATGCCGAACTTGCTTTCCACGTCGGCATCAGTCATCGGATTCTTCGCGTGTCCCTTCGAATACCGGGCGGATTCGACGAAGCGCTGTCCGCCGCGTGTGAGCACTTCGATTTCAGTCATCAACTGCGCTGGAAACTGGCGCGTAAATTCCTTGTTCTCCGCAATCTTGATGCGATTCATCAACTGCCGAAGCGCCGGATCGTTAATGCGCTGTTCACTAAAGCTATCCACGGTGATACGGCCATCCGTGAATCCCAGCGACAGCAGATACGGCAGGCTGTGATCGGCGGTTTCGCGTGTCCGCGGATTCCATTTCTCTGGTTCGCTGCCGATTTCGCTCCACGCGGTGTGATAGGTTTGCACGTTGACGGCTTCGATGTCCGCCACTGCTACCTTATTGCGCAATTCGAGTGCTATCCACAATGGTGCCTGCGAGTGGTATTCCGATGGAAAAAACTTGAGGTTGGTGCGCTCGATGCCGAACGGCGCACCCTTGCCCCCCATTACGCCGAGCTGGAATGGCCCGGTCACCTGATCCCATATGCCGTGGCGCCCTTCGAACGCCGCCGTCGGCCCCGTCATGCCCGCCTGTGCCAGCAGCGCCGCCGACACGCCCGCGCGTGCGGCTGCGGGGGTGGCGACACCCTTCCACATCGACAGCTCGCCGCTGCGTGTCTGACGCGTGGGAATATTGGCGCTTACTGCAATGGCCAGTGCGTCGCCGGTTTGCTCGCGGGTCAGTTTCAATAATTTCGCGACCCCGGCGGCGCTACCCAGCACCGCGAACACACCCTGATCCCAGCCCAGGTCGCGCAACCCAATCACGTCCGCCAGCGCGGCATACACCTCATAGGCAACGGTGACAGCGAGCAGCGTCTCCTTACCAGTGCAACGCTGTGCCTCAGCCACCGCGAGTATCGCGGCAATCATGTCGCTCGGATGGCCGGAGCCTTTTGAGATGTAGGTATCGTTGAAATCCAGATAGCGCACCATTACCGCATTGGCGAACGCCGCCATTTCCATCGATGTGTGCCGGCCCGTGCCGAATAGCCGCGCCGGCGGCGTGCCGCTGGTATTCGCGGCCACCCGGCGCGCGATCTTCGCCGATTCGCTGGTGTAACCGCCGATGCCACAGGCGATGGCGTCAACCAGACGTTGCTTGGTCGCATGTATCGTGCTTGCAGGCAACTGGTTGTAGCTCAAGTCGATGACGTAATTTGCCAGCGTCTGGGTGGTCTTATCCATGGTTCTTCTCCTTCTGCAACCGCAATGCTGGCTGGGTTAGCTGCGCAGCGGACCAGATACGCCAAAACAAAACGGCCCGGCGAAACCGCCGGGCCGTTGTTTCTGTCCTCTGAACCGCGCGGCTACCGCGCCGCGGCGTGACGCTGCGGCGTCACCTCGATGATGCGGTTGGTGGCAGTCTGGTGGATCAGCAGGGTGCCTTGCCGCGTCACGCGCGCGTTGCGCAGGATGCCGGCGTAGACGTTGCCGGACTTGATCGCCCAGCTCTGGAACGTTTCGGTCGCGATGTCGAAGCGGACCAGCGGATCGGGCCGCATGCCGGACTCGTTGTACCAGACGCCGCCGTCGAGCACCACGATGCCGTAGGGGTGCGAGCGCGGGCCGGAGGGCGAATCCCACTCCGTGAGCTCGCCCGACTTCGGGTTGAGCTTGCCGATCCGGCCGCTGCCCGAATTCACGTACCAGATGATGCCGTCGGGCGCGATGTCGAAGCGGCGGACGGTCGTCGTCGGCAGCGGGAGCTTGACCTCGGTGATGTCCAGGGTGTCCGGGTGGACCTTCAGCAGGCAGGGGCGCGCGTTGCAGGAGACCCACATCATGCCTTCGGCGTCGAACTTGATGTCGTACGGTTGCGAGCGTTGTGCGGCGACCTTGACGAGCTTGATGTCGCCGGTGTCCGGATTGAGCCGCCCGATCATGTTGGCGTGCTGGAAGGTGAAATAGGCGAGACCCTTCTTGTCGAAAGCGATCGTGTGCACATCGATCGCTTCCGGATCGGGCATCTTGTAGATGGTCGTCTTGCCGGTCGCGGGATCGAGCCAGCCGATCGAGCCGTTCTTGTTGCCCGAAAACCAGGGCCTGCCCTTGTGATCGAGCTGCACGGTGTGCGGCATCGCGTTGGGCGGCAGCGGATACTCCTTCGCCTGGCCGGTTTTCGGGTCGAGCCGCCCGATCAGGTTGCCGTATTGACCGGCGTACCAGATCGAGCCGTCGGCAGCCTGCATCGGATCGCGGGTGCGCTGCCCGAGCTGCGGCATCACCCACTCCTTGAACGTGACCTGGAACGCACCCGGCACGAGTTTCGGCGTGCGCCGATTGTTGGGCGGGAAATTCGTCGCAAGATATTCGATGATCTCGGTCTCCTGCGCCGCGCTGCCGGAGAGGTCCATCATATAGCCGACCAGCTCTTTCCAGTGCTCGCGCGTATAGCCGGAGCTGCTCGGAATCAACTGGAGCGCGTGGCACGTGGAGCACATGCCCTCGACGAGCTGCTTGCCTTTTCCGTCAGGCAGCGGAGGGGGCGCCTTGGCCTGGCCCTGGGCCTCGGCGGCAAGCGGAAAGAGCACGAAGGCGGCGGCGATCAAGGTTGCACTGAATGTTCTGGGCATTGCTCCCCTTCAAATCAGGTTGGTTGTGGCGGGACTGTAACAGATGAGTCCTCCCGTCGATACCGGGATCGACGACCCGCTGACGCAAGTCGCGTCCTTCCACATTGTGGGAGGCACAAGCCTTCCTTCATCCTTCCGCCTTCATCCCTAGGTTTCAAGCGGCAGCCGCACCGACTTTCCCGTCGCTACCGCGCGCTCGATGGCGATGGTGGTTTCGAGGTTGACGCGGGCCTGCTCCGGCGTGGTGTGCACGGTCGGGTTGCCGGTGACGAGGTGATCGAGCCAGGCGCGGGTTTCGTTGCCGAGCGAGCCCCAGAAATCGCCGAGCGCCCAGTCGCCGGCGGAGTTGCTGCCGAGAAAAGCCATTTGCATGCTGTGCCCCGGCACGTAGGGATGCGGGATGCCCTTTTCGCTGAAGAGCAGGTGGTCCTTATGGTCGTCGTCGATCAGCATGGTGCCCTCCGTTCCGAGCAGCTCAACGCGGTCGGACTGCCCCTGGGTGGGGAATTGCGCCGGCAGGGCGTAGCTGATGCCGAAGTTGACCACTGCGCCGTCGGCGAACGTGACGATCGCCCAGGTGGCGTCGTGCGCGCTGTAGCCGGCCTCCTTGAAGATGCCGTGCTGGCCGCGCGCCACCACTTCCACCGGCCGGTTGCCCTCGAGGAACCAGCACATCAGGTCCACGTAATAGGTGAGGACATCGAGCACCGGCGTCGCGTGGGGGTCGCGCTTGAGGATGGCGAAGGTCTGCGCGCGCGAGTTGTAGACGCGGGCGAGCCCGCCGACCACTTTCCCGAGGCGGCCATGGATCATCTGCTCCTTGGCGCGCAGAAAGCATTCCTTGTAGCGCCGGCTGTAGCCGATGCGCAGTTTGCCGCCGGTTTTTCTCAGGGTCTCGAGGATGTCGTCGGCATCCTTCAGCGACAGCGCGATCGGCTTTTCGCACAGCACCGGCTTGCCGAGCTCCAGCGCCCGGCGCACCGGGGCCGAGTGCAGGCTCTCGGGCGTGGACACGAAGACAGCGGTCACCTCCGGCCGCTCGATCGCTTCGAAGTTGTTGCCGGTGTGGAAATCGGCCCCTGTCACCTCCGCGAGCGCCTTTGCGCGCTGCGGGTCGAGGTCGGCAATCGCCATGAAGCCGACGGCAGGGTGCTTGGCCGCGAGCCGCGCCCGCAGCGTGCCGATGCGTCCCGCGCCGATGACGGCAATGCCCAGTTCTTTTTGCAGTTTTTCCCGTTTCATTCAGTTTTTCCTTGAGAGCGCGGTAGGGTATGGGCGTGCACGCCGGGGGTCCAGCCCGAGGGCGCGAGGTGTTTCTCGGCGAACGCGGCCGCGCTGTCCTCGAGCCGGGTGGCGAGCGTGATATTCCAGCGGTTGAGCCACCCCAGCAGCGCGATCACCGAGACGATCTCGATGATGGCGTCCTCGCTGTACTGCCGCCGGAGTGCCGTGAAATGGGCGTCGGTGACCCGGGAACCGCCTGCAGCGTGCGCCAGGTCCAGCGCCGCGCGCTCGGCCGGGGTGAAGAGTGGGCTCGTAAGGTAGCGCGCCAGCGCTTCCACTTTTTCGACTGGCGCCGCGGCGATGTGAGCGGCGTTCTCGGCGTTGTGCGCCGCGCAGTAGGGGTCCCCGCAGGCGTGGCTCACGGCGTGAGCGATCATGAACTTCAGTGCTTTCGGCACCTCGCCCTCATCCATCATCACGGCGGTATGGAGGTCGCGGTAAGCGCGGAAAACCGCGGGCTTGCGCACCATGGTAAGCCAGCTGTTGGGCGGGTAGCCCTTGGTCCGCTGCCAGCGCTCCATGATGTCGGCGACCTGGGCGAACTGCTCCGGCGTTGCGGGGGAGACGCG
>CAZCGD010000018.1:0-4260 GCA_964498105.1 uncultured Streptomycetaceae bacterium | reverse complement strand
AAGAAAAGCTTAGACACGAAGGACACAAAGGACACAAAGGAAAACCAAGAACAATATTGAACCGCCCAAGCCCGCCAAGGAAGAAAAAAGCTTTACCGCGAAGGGAACAATAACTTTTATTCGAGCCTGGCCCCTTTTTCTTTTTCGGCCCCTTTTTATTTTTCCTTTTTCTCTACGCAACGATGGGCACCGTCACGGCGCGGAGACCGGCGGCCGCACACCGAGCTTGCGCGCTTGCTTGACGAGCGCTTCGTCGAAAGTCGCGAAGCGGTCCGCCTTGCCGCTCAGTACGAGATGCAGCGCATCAGCGAGATCCATACCCTGGGCGGCCCAACGCAGCGCCTGGAACACGAGATCGGAATTTTGCGGCCGCACGTTACGCAGCGACAGCAGCTCGCCCAGCTTCTCGATGACGGTTGCCCTGGGAGAATCGGATTTGCGCAGCACCCACGCCAGTTCCAGCACCACGCTGACCGGGATCCAGTATTCCGCCTTGGCATCGGCAAGCAGCCGGCGGGCCGCGCGCGCCTGGGCCGGCTCGTCGTCGAGCAGGTAGCGCGCCAGGATGTTGGTGTCGAGCGCGATCAACGGCGCCCCCGGCGGGCGTAGGCGCGAACGCGGCCGTCATCTTCCCTCACCGCGAGGGCAACCACTTCGTCATCGGGCAATGCCCCGTAGCGCCCTTTCTTCCCGCGGGGCGCGAGCGAGCCGGCAAGCCTCGCCACCTGTGCCGCGTGATCTGCGGTCCGGATCGTGACCTTGAAGCCCTCGCCGGGCAGAAGCTCCACATTGAGTTCGGTGCCGTTGCGGATGTCCAGTGCTTCGCGGATCGCCTTCGGGATGACGATCTGCCCCTTGCTCGACGACCGGATGGTGTCCATATGAACCTCAGGTAAGACGCGAAAGTAAGACGATACGCCGGCGCACCCGGTCGGTCAACGCAGGGCGCGGGCGAGAAGCGGGAGAAGGGGAAGGGATGAGGGATGGCGTCCTCTGCGGTGAAGCTTTACTTACAGCCCCATCACTGCATCACCCATCACCGGTCTTAGTTGAACTTGATGTTCGCCGCCTTGACGATCCGCTCCAGCTCCCGGTACTCCTTTTCGAACCTGGCCTTGAATTCTTCCGGGGTGGACGGCGGGACCGGTTCGGAGCCGTCCGCGGCCAGCATCTTGATGGTCTCGGGCGCGTTCATGCCCTGCGCGACGATCTCGCTGATCGCGCGCGTGATCGCGCGCGGCGTCCCGGCGGGAGCGTAGTAGCCGTAGCTGTTGGTCAGCTCGAAGCCCGCCACGCCCGCCTCCGAGACCGTAGGCATATCAGGAAACACCCGCCCGCGCCGGGAGCCGGTTATGGCGAGGCCCCGCAACTTGCCGCTCTTGAGATGCGCGCCGCTGGTGACGGTATTGGAAAACGTCATCTGAATCTGTCCGCCCATTACATCAATGACCGCAGGCGCGGCGCCCTTGTACGGCACGTGCAGGATGTCCACACCCGCCATGAAATTGAAGCGTTCCCAGCCGATATGCCCGGTGGTGCCCAATCCCTGCGATCCATAGCTCAGCGCACCCGGTTTGCTTTTCGCCAAGGCGATCAATTCCTTGACCGATCTGACCGGCAGCGACGGCGTAACGACCAGTACGTAGGGCTGGGTGGTCAACTGCACGATGGGAATAAATGCCGTGCGGACGTCGTACGTGGCCCGCTGCAGCACGCCGTTCATCATCAACGTGTCCGAAGCGCCCAGGATCGTATAGCCATCCGGAGGGGCCTTCACCACGAGTTCCATCGCGACCACCGTGCCACCGCCGGGACGGTTGTCCACGATGACGGACTGGCCCCATCGCTC
Organism: uncultured Streptomycetaceae bacterium; assembly: GCA_964498105.1. Lineage (GTDB taxonomy): Bacteria > Pseudomonadota > Gammaproteobacteria > Burkholderiales > SG8-41 > SG8-41. The sequence continues at coordinate 2,411 of CAZCGD010000018.1, read as the reverse complement.
GCTCAACTTCTGGGCGCCGAGGCGGGTCATGGTGTCGAGTCCTCCGCCGGGCGCAATGCCGACCACGATCCGTACCGGCTTGGTTGGATAGAGAGCCTGCTTGCCCTGGCCCTGCGCCGCGCCCGCGGCAACGGCGAACAAGACACTGAACAGACGGCAGGCAAGTTTTTCCATTTTCTCATCCTCGACTTCAATAACTCCTGATTCGGATGGTTATGTAACCGGAAGCGTTTCCTGTATGCCACCTTTGGCGCGGTACCTTCGCGTTCCGTGATTCCCGCCCTCCTTCTTTGGCGTCTTGGCGGTTCAATTTAGTTCTTGGTTTTCCTTCGTGTCCTTGGTGTCCTTCGTGTCCAAACTTTTCTTGGCGTTTTGGCGGTGAGGCTTTACAGCTGCATCCCCCATCACGGAACCTGGACCAGCTCCCGCAACATCCCATGCAGCCCGGTCACGACTCGCGCGAGACGCTCGTAGTCCACCTTGTCCGGCGTGTCCTCTGCCGAGTGGTAATGGGGGTAGCGGTAGGGCGCGGTGTCGGTCACCATCAGCGCCGGCCAGTCCTCCTGCCAGAACGACCAGTGATCGGACCAGTCCACGCCCGGGATGATGGCGGGCGCGGCGACGCCCTCCGACGGGATGCCGGCGTGGCGCCGGAAGGATGCGAGCGCCTCGTGCAGCAGCGCGCGAGAAGACAGGTTCGAGACGAAGGCGATGAAATTGCCGGTTGACGGATAAAAGAAGCCGAGCGGAAAGGGATAGCGCTGACTGCCCGGAGCATCGGAGTAGTAGCCGATCGTCTCGATCGAGAGCATCGCAAGGATGTTCTCCCCGCGCTCCTTCGAGCGCCGCGCGTAGTGGCGGCTGCCCATCGCGTCGGTGTGGTAGAACGGCGGCTCCTCGTTGACGAACGCGACCAGGCGCAACGTGCGCGCCGGCTTCTCCGCTGCGAACAGGCGCGCGAGCTCGATGACGGCAGCCACCCCCGAGCCGTTGTCGTTGGCCCCGGGAGCGCCCGGCACCGAATCGTAGTGGGCGCCGACGATGACGATCTCGGATGCGCGCGCGCCCCCTCTGATTTCCACCTCGACGTTCCGCACTTCGGCCGGTCCCGACAGGAAATGCTGCGTCGCGACCGCAAGGCCAGAACCGGCCAGCGCCTTCTCGATGTAGCGCGCCGCCGCCTCCAGCTCGGCGGCCTTGAGGAAGTTGTGCTCGCGGCTCGCGATCGCCGCGACGTGGCGGCGCAGATTACCGGCAATGACCTGCTCCTCCCCGGTGAGCGGCTTCAACGCCCCGCTGTAGGAGGCGCCCGGCACCTTGACCATGTACCACAGCAGCCACGCGGTCGCGACTGCCAAAGTGAGCCAGAAGATCATGCGCACCCTCCACAAATGCGTGAGGGGCTGATTTAGCCACGGAATCACACGGAATCACACGGACCAAAAACAATCACGATCCACCCGAATGCAAAGCCATTCAAAATTGAGAAAAAGAACGAGCGCGAACCTATTCTTCTGGAGCGGTTCAGTGCCTTCCGTGTGTTTCCGTGTGTTTCCGTGGCTAAAATGGTTTTGCCTTGACCTATCCGTGCCCTTCCGTGTGTTTCCGTGGATGTGTCACTGCATCACCGATATGTAAAAAGCGGTTATCCAGCTCCTCGATGCTCCGCGCGCCGAGGAGGGCGATGGTGCGATCGATTTCCTCGCGGAAGATGTTGATGGCGCGCAACGCCCCCGCCTCACCGTGGGCGGCCACGCCGTAGAGCGAGGCGCGGCCGATGAAGACAGCCTTCGCGCCCAGTGCCAGCGCCTTCACCACGTCCGTGCCGCGGTCCACGAACTCAAACACGCCCGTTGGCAGCTTCCGGCGCGCCATCTCGCGCAGGTCATATATGTTGTATGCGCCCAGCTTTGGATCCATTTTTTCCCTGAACAGCGTGAATCGTGATTCGTGAGTCGTGATTCGACCCGATCAAAACCTTGAACCGCCAGGACGCCAAGAACAAAAGCGGAGACACGAAGGACACAAAGGACACGAAGGAAAAATGAATCAGAAAATGAACTGCCAAGACGCCAAAAAACCAATGGACAGGATTAACAGGATTTACAAGAACAGAGTCTCATGGGATCGTGCGGGCGGTCCTGCATAAGAACCGGTAACAAAATGAGTGGTCGCGCAGCAAGCGAACCACCCCCACCCTGCGCCCGCGGAGGGCGGAGCAGGTTCCAAGCGTCTTGTGCTTGGATGCGACCCCGCAGCGGGATGCAGCGCCGCAATAGATCGCGTGCTTACGTGCGCCTTCACGGTCGCATCCCCGGAAACCGGGGCCCCTGCTCCACGTTTCGGCGCACCTCCCCCTGAGGGGGAGGGAATGTTTTTCCTCTCGGAGAAAAGAGTTCTCCTTCCCCCTC
>CAZCGD010000017.1:0-14812 GCA_964498105.1 uncultured Streptomycetaceae bacterium | reverse complement strand
CATCCGCTCGGTCTTGCGCTCGGCGTCATCATCCTTCTTGAAGCCGGGATCGAACCAGCGGCCGAGGTATTCGCCCGCCTTGGCGCCGAAGCGCGCGTGCACTTCCCAGTAATCACGCGGCTTGAAAGCCTTGATGCGTTCCTCGCGCTCGACCAGGATCGCCAGCGTCGGCGTTTGCACGCGCCCCACGGTGGTCTTGAAGAAGCCGGTTTCGCTGATGCGGTTATTGAACGCGGTCATCGCGCGCGTGCCGTTGATGCCGATCAGCCAATCGGCTTCCGAGCGGCACTTCGCCGCGTCGGCGAGCGGCAGCAGATCGCGATCGGCGCGCAGCCCATCGAATCCTTCGCGGATCGAGCCCTGGGTCATCGACTGCAGCCACAGCCGCACCATTGGCTTCTTCGCTTTCGCGTGCTGCACGATGTAGCGGAAGATCAATTCGCCCTCGCGCCCGGCGTCGCACGCATTGACGAGCCCGGTCACGTCCTTGCGCTTCATCAGCCGCAGCAGCAGGTTCAGGCGCGCCTCGCTTCTCTCGATCGGCGCGAGTTCGAAATGCGGCGGAATCACCGGCAGGTGCTTGAACGTCCAGCGTCCTTTGCGTGGGTCGTGCTCCTCGGGCGCGCGCAGCTCGAGCAGGTGACCGACCGCGGAGGACAACACGTAGTCATCGCTCTCGAAGTAATCACTGTGGCGCTTGAAGCCGCCGAGCGCGCGCGCGATGTCGGCGGCGACAGAAGGCTTCTCGGCAATGATCAGTTGTTTGCCCATCCGCGCGAATTATCCTGGTGCGATGTAAAAAGAGCGCCAGATGATAAGTATAAAAATTTGACTACGCAAGTTTTTCGCGCTAGGAGTCTGTCGGACTTGGCTCCGACAAACAAGTCCGACAGGCTGCTAGGTGCCGCGAAAAACTAACGATGCAGGCGCTGGACCAGCCCGCCTGGCAGCGTCGCGACCAGACCGTCGAGTTCGAGTTGGGTGAGCAGCGCTCCGATCTCCGCCACCGGCAGCGCGCTGCGCGCGACGAGCGTGTCGCGGTCGCAGGGCTCTTGGCCGAGGGCATCGAGCAGGCGCCGCGCGCGCGGGTCGGTCACCATAGCCGGCACGGGCGCCGGGGCCGAGGGAGCGCCCATTCGCAGCTCCTCCAGGATGTCGCGGGCGCTTTCCACCAGCTTGGCTCCTTGCTGGATCAGGGCATGGCTGCCCTTGGCGAGCGGCGAGTGGATGGAGCCGGGGATGGCGAAGACTTCCCGGCCCTGCTCGGCGGCGAGACGCGCCGTAATGAGCGAGCCGCTGTCGGCCGCGGCTTCCACCACTAGGCAGCCAAGCGCGAGTCCGCTGATCACTCGGTTGCGGCGCGGGAAATTGCCGGCAAGGGGTTTCATGCCGAGCGGAAATTCGGAAACGAGCGCGCCGCCCGCGGCCAATTCGTGCGCCAGAGCGCGGTTGCGCGCGGGATAGACGATGTCCGCGCCGGTGCCGAGCACTGCCACGCTGCTGGCGGATCCGGCCAGTCCACCGCGATGCGCCGCGGCATCAACGCCCAGGGCCAGCCCGCTCACTATGGTCAGGCCAGCGTCGGAGAGCGACCGGGCAAAGGCCTCGGCATTGGCCATGCCTTGCGCGGTTGCGTTGCGGCTGCCGACGATGGCCAGCGCCGGCCGGGACAGCAGCTCGACACGACCCTTCACGTGGAGCAACGGGGGCGGATCGGGGATCTGCAGAAGCTGCCGGGGATAGCGGGTGTCGGCCAGCGTGACGATGTCATTGGCTGGATCCGCGAGCCAGGCCCCCGCCCCGGACAATGCCGCGGTCGCATCGTATTCCGTGATCGACGCGGCAAGAGCGTCGCCGACGTGCCTGGCGAGTTCACCGCGACGCGCGGCGAGCACCTGCTGCGGACCACCCAGGGCCGAGAGCAGCCGTCGCAAGGCCTCGCCACCCAAGCCGGGCGTGAGGCTCAGCTTGAGCCAGGCGGAGAGATCAGCGTCGAGCGGCATGGTGGCGAAAGCAAGATCGCCTTCCGCCGCGCCGGGGCGGCACCGGCGCCGGCGCGGGAAGCGCGGCGTCGGGCGGGATCAGGGATTGGTGACGAGGTCGTTGACCGCGACCGGGCGCGTAGCCTGCATCACCAGGCCGAAGGCAGTGCGGTCGAACGTGCGGAACACCATCACCAATCCGTAGCGCTCATCCGGCAGCCTGGCGGTGTCCGCCTCGGTGATCGGTTTGCCACGGATGTAGAGCGGCGCGTCGCGCCGCGGGAGTTGCTCGCTGTAATAGGTGCGCGGCGAGTCGCTCGCGCTGAGCCCCTGCTCACCATAGAGAGGCGACTGGCGTAATTCGAAGCTGGACGTGCTCTGGCCGCGATACATTGCCAGGACGTGACCTACCTCGAGACCGTCCTGCGATCCCCTGGACAGCGCCACGATGCCGAGCGGGCCGGTCTCGCCGAGATTGCCGTAGGTGGTCATGATGCGACCGCGCACCGGCCGCCACGGCGCGCGTGGCACGTAGGAAAAAGCGGGCACTTGCTTGGAGGTGGGCAGCAGGCGGTCGCCAACGTAAATTTCCTGCGGCGACTTGGTGATCTCGATGGTGCTGGGATCGCCGAACTTGCGCAGCCGCGCCTCGCCGAGGTAGATCGCCAGATAGCCCAGCGTTTCGCCGGAATCCGGGTCAACCAGCGGATCGCTGCGGCGGAACACCTGCCATAGCGTGTCGCCGCGCTTGAGGTTGTCGGCATAGGCGATACTGCCGGCGCCGATCGCCACGCGGTTCTCCTCGGTGGCCATGATCACGGGCGCGCTGTCGAGTTCGTTCTGCCCCACCACCAGCGGCCGCGACAGGAAGGGTTCGATCGCCGACGACGGAATGGCCGGCACTGCCTTGTCGGCGAGCGGCTGCGCCCGCGTCCTGGGCGAGAGCTTCACGGTATCCCGCCCGGCCGCTGCTGCCGCCGCCGCTGCCGCTGCGGCATTCGGGTCAGCCGCGCCGTCCCGGAGCAGCCGCAACTGCGGCGTGGCCCCGGAGCGGTCCAGCACGATTACGTCCCCGGGGTAGATGCGATGGGGATTCCTGACCTGCTCCTGATTCATCCGCCACACATCGGGCCACTTCCATACGTCCTTGAGGAAGCGGCCGGAGATGCCCCACAGGGTATCTCCCGGCACCACGATATAGCGGTCGGGCGCGTCTTCCCTCAAGTCGCCAGCGTCGGCGGCCAGCGCCGGCACGAGCGGAGTCATCAGCAAAATCAGGGATATAATGGCTTTGCGCATGGAACGCCCTCAATTATCAGAAGCGCAGCTTCGATAACGGAACTGCACCGAGATATTGGATTAAATTCTGCATCTAGTTGGTTAAATTCGCAAGCTTTTTTATGGCTTTACTGCCGATTCTGCGCTACCCAGATCCACGGTTGCACCAGCGCGCCGCCAAGGTGGATCGGGTGGATGATGGAATCCGCAGATTAATCAAAGATATGGCGGAAGCCATGTACGCTGCGCCGGGCATTGGCCTGGCTGCAACACAGGTTGACGTCCATCTACGCGTGATCGTGATCGACGTCTCGGCTACCCATGACCAGCTGATGGTGCTGGTCAACCCCGAGCTGATTGCCGCCAGCGGCGAGGCGGACTACGAAGAAGGCTGCCTGTCGGTGCCAGGGGTATACGAGAGAGTGCGGCGCGCGGAGCGCATCACGGTGCGCGCGCTCGACGCCGACGGCAAAGCCGGTACGCGGGAAGCGGACGGGGTGCTCGCGGTGTGCATCCAGCACGAGATGGATCATCTGGAGGGCAAGGTATTCGTCGAGCGGCTGTCGCGATTGAAGCAGGGCCGCATCCTCTCGAAATTCAAGAAGCAGGTACGGCGGACGGCCGAGCCCGAGCCGCGGCGCCTCGTGCTCTGAAATCCTTTTGCGCCCGCCCGCACCCGCGCCACCGCGCCGGTGCACGCGCCGCGCCACACGCACCCTTTGCAGCGTGTCCATGATCCGTTTGCTGCCGCGCCGCCCCCGATGAAGATCGTTTTCGCAGGAACGCCGGAGTTTGCGGCAGCCACGCTCGGTGCCGTGCTGCGCGCCGGGCACGAAATCACCTTGGTCCTCACCCAGCCGGACCGACCGGCCGGGCGCGGCCTGAAGCCGCAGCCCTCGGCGGTGAAACGGCTCGCGCAGGCGCGCGAGCTCCCCGTTCTGCAGCCGGTCACCCTGCAGGAAGCCGCGGCGGTGGAGGCCATCGCCGCGGCACAGCCGCAGGCGCTGGTGGTTGCCGCTTACGGCCTGATCCTGCCCCCGGCGCTGCTCCGGCTGCCGCCGCAGGGTTGCCTGAACGTGCATGCGTCGTTGCTGCCGCGCTGGCGCGGAGCGGCGCCGATCCAGCGCGCGCTGCTCGCGGGCGACACGCAAACCGGCATCACCATCATGCAAATGGACGAGGGCCTCGACACCGGCGCCATCCTGTTGCAGGAGCCGGTCGCGATTCGCGCTGACGACACGGCGGGTACGCTGCACGACAAACTGGCCGCGCTCGGGTCGCGACTGATTGTCCACGCGCTGGAGGCTCCGCCCCCGCCGCAGCGGCAGGACGCCAGCCGGGCGACCTATGCCGCGCGCATAACCAAGGGCGACGCCGAAATCGACTGGCAGCGCCCGGCGCAGGAAATCGAGCTCCAGGTGCGGGCGTTCGACCCGGCGCCGGGCGCCCAGACCCGTCTCGATGGCACCGCGCTGAAGATATGGCGTGCGCGCACCGGCCCCGCCGTCGCTGCCGCCCCGGGCACGGTGTGTGCGGCCGACGCCGAAGGCATCGTGGTGGCCTGTGGCACGGATACGCTGCGTATCCTCGAGCTGCAGCGCGCGAGCGGGAAGCGACTTCCGGCGCAGGCCTTTCTCTCCGGTTTCAGGCTCGCGCGCGGCGCGCGCCTCGGAACAAAACATGGTTGAAGTGCAGCGGCTTGCCGCCGCCGCGCTCGGAGCCGTGCTGGCCGGCCGCAGCCTCGATGCCACGCTCGCGGCCTTGTGGCAGCGGCATCCGCAGCTGGCCGTGCGCAGTCGCGCAGCAATCCAGGACCTGGCCTACGGTACGCTGCGTCATCTCGCCCGCTTCGAGGCGTTGCTCGAGGCGCTGCTCGACAAGCCGCTCAAGGACGCGCGGCTGCGCCCGCTCCTGCTGGCGGCGCTGTATCAGCTCGAGCACACCCGCGCCGCGCCGCACGCAATCGTGGATCACGCGGTGCGCGCCAGCGAAGCGCTGGGCCTCACATCGGCCAAGGCGCTCGTCAACGCCGTGCTGCGCAATTTCCTGCGCCACCGCCCGCGGCTCCAGGCGCGAATACAGCGCTCGGAGCCGGCGCGCTATTGTCACCCGCAATGGTGGATCGACAAGCTGCGCGACCAGTATCCAGCGCATTACGCCGCGGTGCTGGAAGCAGCGAACCTGCATCCGCCGCTGACGCTGCGGGTGAACCGCCGGCGCGCGGATCTTGCCGAGTATCTGGAGCTGCTCGCGCGGCACGGCATCCAGGCGGAGGCTTGCGGCCCTTGCGCCGTGCTACTGGGCAAGCCGCTGCCGGCTGAGCGCATCCCCGGGCTGGCCGACGGCCTGGTGTCGGTGCAAGATGCCGCGGCGCAGCTCGCGGCGCCACTGCTCGACCTGCGCGACGGCATGCGCGCCCTCGACGCGTGCGCGGCGCCCGGGGGCAAGACCGGGCATCTGCTGGAAATCGCGGCGGCGGACGTCACCGCGCTCGACGCCGACGCCGGGCGGCTGGAGCGGGTGCGCGCCAACCTGTCGCGATTGGGACTCGCCGCGCGCGTCGTGTGCGGTGATGCGTGCGAGCCGGCGCAGTGGTGGGACGGCGCGCCCTACCAGCGCATACTCGCCGACGTGCCGTGCAGCGCTTCGGGCGTAGCGCGGCGGCATCCCGACGTCAAATGGCTGCGACGTCCCACCGACATCGCGCAGTTCGCGCACCAGCAGAGCCGCATGCTGGACGCGCTTTGGCAGTTGCTCGCCAGTGGTGGTAAATTGCTATACGCAACCTGCTCCGTGTTCGAGGAGGAAAACCACCGGCAGGTGGCGCGGTTTCTGGAGCGCCACCGGGACGCGACGCGTCTCAGCCTCCCTGCGGTGGACGATCCCGCCCAGCTGCCCGCGGGCCAACTGCTTCCGGACGAACGGCATGACGGCTTCTTCTATGCGTTGCTGCAGAAGGTTTAGCTGGATTGCCGCGCTGGCGGTGTTCTGGCTCGCGTTCGCCGCGCCGCTTGCCGCCCGCGCCGACGGCATCGAGGTCCACAAGGCGGCGGTGATCACCGCGGAGGACGGCTACGCGCTCGAAGCCGAGTTCGAGATTACGCTGACTCACGCCCTGGAAGACGTGCTCAACAAGGGCGTGCCGCTCTATTTCACCCTCGAATTCGAGCTGATCCGCCCGCGCTGGTACTGGTTCAACCAGAAGATCACCAACGCCCGCCAGCAGTATCGCCTGTCGTATAACGCGTTGACGCGCCAGTATCGCGTCGGCGTTGGCAAGCTCTACCAGAATTTTGCCTCGCTGCCCGAGGGGCTGGCCTTCATGAGCCGCGTACGAATGCGCGACATCGCCGAAGTGGGTGCCCTCGGCAAGGGCAGCAGCTACGCCGCCGCTCTGCGCATGCGGCTGGACACCTCGCAGCTGCCGCGGCCGTTCCAGGTCACCGTGGTGGGCTCGCGCGACTGGAGCATGAGCTCCGACTGGCACCGGTGGACGGTATCGCCATGAGCGCCATCACGCCGCACGTACGCCCTGCGCTGTCGAACGCCGCGGTCCGCTACGTACTCATCCTGTGTGTGGGATTGGGCGCGGTCGCGCTGTTCCTGCTGGCTACGGTGAGCGCCAATAACGCGCTGTTTGCCGAGCAGTACCCGCTGCTGCTCGTTCTCAACGGCGCGGTGGTGCTGATGCTGATGGCACTAGTGGTCTATCAGCTGCTCACGCTCCGGCGCAAGCTGAAGAGCGGGGTGTTCGGCGCCAAGCTCACCCTGCGACTGGTACTGCTGTTCGCGCTGATGGCGGTGCTGCCCGGCGCGCTGATCTACGGCGTGTCGGTGCAATTTCTGGCGCGTTCGATCGAATCCTGGTTCGAGGTGCGCGTGGACAAGGCGCTCGAGGGCGGCATCAACCTCGGTCGCGGCGCGCTCGACGGGCTGTTGAGCGACCTCACGGCCAAGGCGGACACCATGGCGCTCGAGCTGTCGACGCGCCCGGCCGCGGAGCATCCGGCAGCGCTCAGTGTGTTACGCGTGCGGGCGGGCGCGCAGGAGGCGACGTTGTTCAGTGAACACGGCAAGGCGCTCGCGCTCTCCGGCGCAGAGCGCCCGGGCCTGCTGCCGGAGCTGCCGGGCCCCGCCGCGCAACGGGAGCTGCGGTTGCACGGTGCCTACGGCGCGATCGAAGCGATTCCCGACAAGGGGCTGTACTTGCGCGCGCTGGTGCCGGTGCCCTCGGGCGGCGACGCCCCACGCGTGCTGCAGTTGCTGCAGTCGGTGCCGGAGCAGCTCGCGCGCGACGCGGAAGCGGTGCAGACCGGCTATCGCCAGTACCAGGAACTGATCCTGTCGCGCAGGGGGTTGAAGCGCCTCTACGGAGTGACGCTTACGCTCACTTTGCTGCTGTCGCTGCTGTCGGCGGCCGCGCTCGGCATCGTGCTGTCCGACCGCTTGTCGGCCCCGCTCGGCGTGCTGGCGGAAGGGACGCGGGCCGTGGCAAGCGGCGACTTCAGCCAGCGGGCGGCGGTCGATTCGCACGACGAGCTCGGTGCGCTCATGCATTCCTTCAACGCGATGACGCTGCAATTGACGGAAGCGCGCGCGCAGGCCGAGCGCCATCAGGCGGCGCTGGCCCAGGCCAAGGCCTATCTGGAAAGCGTGCTCGCCAATCTCTCGGCCGGCGTGCTCGCTTTCGACGAGGAACTCAATCTGCGTGCTGCAAACCGCAGTGCCGGTGTCATACTCGGTGTCGACGTCGCGCCGCTCATCGGCGTTGCGATGGCGCGCTGGTCGGAGCCCGGTGCCGGGCTCGCCGAGCTGGGGCGGCAGATCGCGGCCGCTTTCGAGCGCGCGGGGGCAACGGAATGGGAGCAGCAGGTCGAGCGGCCGCTGCATGGCCGCATGCAACTGCTGCTGTTGCGGGGCACGCGTCTGCCGCAGGGTTCCGCGGCCGGGAGCGTTGTCGTGTTCGACGACATCACGCACCTGGCCGAAGCGCAGCGCGCGGCGGCATGGTCCGAGGTGGCACGGCGGCTCGCGCACGAGATCCGCAATCCGCTCACGCCGATTCAGCTGTCCGCCGAGCGGTTGCAGGTGAAGCTCGCTGGCAAGCTTGCAGAAACGGACGCCGAGGTGCTGACCCGCTCCACGCAGACCATCGTCAACCAGGTGGCGGCGCTGAAGAACATGGTGGACGCCTTCAGCCAGTATGCGCGCACGCCGGAGCCATCCCGGCACGAGCTGGACGTGAATGCGCTCATCCGCGAAGTGCTCACGCTCTACGAGCCCTCGCTCGGCGGGGCCGTGCGGCTCGAACTCGCAGCGCTGCCGCCGCTGGTGGGTGATGCGGCGCAATTGCGGCAGGTCATGCACAACCTTCTGCAGAACGCGCAGGACGCGCTCGCCGGGACCCGCGAGCCGAGCGTCATCATCGCCAGCGAAGTAGCGGGGGGGACGGTGCGTGTTACGGTTACCGACAACGGCTGCGGCTTTCCGGAGAGCGTGATGCGCCGCGCGTTCGAACCCTACGTGACCACCAAGCCCAAGGGCACCGGGCTGGGGCTCGCTATCGTGAAGAAGATCGTCGAGGAACACCGCGGCACGGTGACGATCGCCAACGTGCCACCACGCGGCGCGCGCGTCACGATCCAGTTGCCGGAGGCGGCGCAGAACGCCGCGAGAAAGCCGTCGATGGTGCAGGCCAAGGTGTAAACTCAGCGGAGCAATTCCTCCAGTTATGCAGCAAATCCTGGTCGTAGACGACGAAATCGGCATCCGCGCGCTGCTCTCCGAGATCCTGGGCGACGAAGGCTACCAGGTGCGACTCGCTGAGAACGCGGCCGCGGCGCGGGCGTTCCGCGGCCAGACGCGGCCCGACCTCGTGCTGCTCGACATCTGGATGCCGGACACCGACGGCATCACGTTGCTCAAGGAATGGGCCAGCGCCGGCCTGCTCACCATGCCGGTGGTGATGATGTCCGGGCACGGCACCATTGACACGGCGGTCGAGGCGACCCGGCTGGGCGCCTACGATTTTCTCGAAAAACCGATCGCGCTGCAGAAGCTGCTCACCACGGTCGGCCGCGCCCTGAAGCACGGCGGCGAGCAGGCGCAGTCGGCGCTGTCGCTGGCGAGCCTCGGCCGTGCGCCGCTGGTGGTCGAGCTGAAGCAGTGCCTGGAGCGGGCCATCAACCTGCGCACGCCGCTGCTGCTCGCCGGGGAGCCGGGGTGCGGGCTCGAGCTTGCCGCGCGCTTCCTCCACCAGCGCAACACACCGTGGGTGGCGCCGGAGAACCATTCGGCGCTGGCCGAGGCGCCGCTCGATCTGCTCAACCAGGCGCGCGATGGCACGCTGTTCCTGCGCGAGGTCGCGGACCTCTCGAGAGTCGAGCAGAAAGGCCTGCTGCTGGCCGCCGCCAAGCTTGAGCGTTACAACGTGCGGCTCGTCAGCGGCGCCTCCCGCGAACTCGCCGAATTGGTGGCGCATGGCGGCTTCGACGGCCGGCTCTATGGCGTGCTCGCGGCGACCACTATCCGGGTGCCGAGCCTGCGCGAGCACCGGGAGGATGTGCCCGACATCGCCAACCTGATGCTGTCGCGCCTGGTCGAGGCCAGGGAAACGCCGCCGCGCCAGTTCACCACCGCGGCGCTGAACGCGCTGCGCCACCACGACTGGCCGGGCAACCTGACGCAACTGGAGAGCACGGTGCGCTCGCTCGCGCTCACCTGTTCCTCGGAACAAATCCCGCTCGAGGCGGTGAACCATGTCCTGCCGCAGCGGGGCGCCGCCGCGCGCGCCGGGCACGACCTCGCTCTGGACCTGCCGCTGCGCGAGGCGCGCGACGCATTCGAGCGCGTCTACTTCGAGTATCACATCGCGCGCGAGGGCGGCAACATCAGCCGCGTTGCGGATACCGTGGGACTCGAGCGCACTCACCTCTATCGCAAGCTGAAGCAGCTCGGCATCCGGCTCGCGCGCAAGAACGACAACGGGGAATAGAGCACTCCGTTCCAAGTTCAAGGTTCCATGTTCCATGTTCAAGGTTCGAATCAGGACTTGAAACCCGGAACCCGGAACGCCATCGGCCGCGGCGGTTTATAATTTCGCCCTCCGCGCAAGGAAGCCCTGAATGAATGCCCGTGTCGAACTGGCCAACGCGATCCGCGCGCTGGCGATGGACGCTGTACAGCAGGCGAATTCCGGACACCCCGGAATGCCGATGGGCATGGCGGAAATCGCCGACGTGCTGTGGAACCGCCACCTGCGCCACAACCCCGGGAACCCCGCCTGGGCTAACCGCGACCGCTTCGTGCTGTCCAACGGCCACGGCTCGATGCTGCTGTATGCCGTGCTGCACCTGACGGGCTACGATCTTTCGCTCGCTGAACTGAAGCGCTTCCGACAACTGCATTCGAAGACGCCCGGCCACCCGGAGTACGGCTGCGCGCCCGGCATCGAGACCACCACCGGCCCGCTCGGCCAGGGCATCGCCAACGCGGTGGGCATGGCGCTTGCAGAACGGCTGCTCGCCGCGGAATTCAACCGGCCCGAGCTCGAGATCGTCGAACACCATACCTACGTCTTCCTGGGCGACGGCTGCCTGATGGAGGGCGTCTCGCACGAGGCGTGTTCCCTCGCCGGCACGCTGGCGCTCGGCAAGCTCGTCGCGATCTACGACGACAACGGCATCTCGATCGATTCCGAGAAGGGCAACATCCGCCAGTGGTACACCGATGACGTGAAGCGCCGCTTCGAAGGCTACGGCTGGCAGGTGATCCCCAACGTGGATGGCCATGACGTCGAGGCGGTCAACCGGGCGCTGCAGAAGGCGAAGCGGGAGAAATCGCGGCCGACGTTGATCTGCGCGAAGACCGTGATCGCGAAAGGCGCGCCCACCAAAGCCAACACCGGGGCCGCGCACGGCGCGCCGCTGGGCGAGAAGGAGGTCGCTGCCACGCGCGAGGCGATCGGCTGGGGCCACCCGCCGTTCGACATCCCCAAGGCAGTATACGAGGGCTGGGACGCGAGGAAGCACGGCGCCAGCGCCGAGCGGCGCTGGAACAAGCTGTTTGCTGCCTATGAAACACAATTTCCGCAGGAAGCGGCCGCTTTCCGCCGCCGCGTGGCAGGCGCGCTTCCCGAGGATTTCCGCGCGCGGGTGGATATTCTGGTGCAGGAGACCAATGCCAAAGCGGAGACGATCGCGACGCGCAAAGCGTCGCAAAATGCGCTGGAGGCGCTTGCAGCGTGGTTGCCCGAGTTGATCGGCGGCTCGGCCGACCTCGCGGGCTCCAACCTGACGATGGTGAAGAACTCGAAAGTCGTCGGTCCGCAGGGCGGTGGCAACTATATTTTCTACGGCGTGCGCGAGTTCGGCATGTGCGCCATCATGAATGGGCTCGCCCTGCACGGCGGTTTCATCCCCTACGGCGGCACCTTCCTGGTGTTCTCGGATTACGCGAGGAACGCCTTGCGCCTGGCGGCGCTGATGAAGCTGCGCGCGATCTACGTCTTCACGCATGATTCCATCGGGCTGGGCGAGGACGGACCGACGCACCAGCCGGTCGAGCACGTGGCGAGCCTGCGCCTCATGCCCAACATGGACGTGTGGCGCCCGTGCGATACGGTGGAGTCGGCGGTGGCGTGGGCGGCGGCGATCGAGCGCAAAGACGGCCCGACGAGCCTCGTCCTGTCGCGCCAGAACCTGCCGTTCGTGAAGCGCGGCGCGGACGGGATTGCTGGCGTCGCGCGCGGCGGCTACGTCGTGTCCGAAGCAGCGGGCGGCGCGCCCCGCGCCGTCGTGATCGCCACCGGCTCCGAAGTCGGCATCGCGCTCGAGGCGCAAAAGCTGCTCGCGGGCGAGGGCGTGGCGGTGCGGGTCGTGTCCATGCCATCGACCGGCGTGTTCGACCGCCAAGACGAGCAGTACCGCGCGAGCGTGCTGCCACGTGGCGTGCCGCGGGTGGCGGTGGAGGCGGGCGTACCCGATTTCTGGCGCAAGTACGTGGGGCTCGAAGGCGCGGTGGTAGGCATCGACCGCTTCGGCGAATCGGCGCCCGGCGGAGAACTCTTCAAGCATTTTGGCTTTACGCCAGAGAAGGTCGCCGCCGCGGTTAAAGGGATACTGTAAGCTGTTGTATTAATATGAGTTATTGGAGAATGGCATGACCATCAAGGTTGGCATCAATGGGTTTGGCCGTATCGGGCGCATGGTGTTTCGCGCGGCAACACAGCATTTTCCGGACATCGAAATCGTCGGTATCAACGATCTGCTTGAACCCGAGTATCTCGTGTACCTGCTGCGGCACGATTCCGTTCACGGCCGTTTCAAGGGGGACATTGCCGTTGACGGCAATACCTTGATGGTCGACGGCCGGAGAATCCGGCTGACCCAGACGAAGGACCCGGCCGAGCTCAAGTGGGGCGAAGTGGGCGCAGACGTGGTGGTGGAATCCACCGGCCTGTTTCTCGACCAGAGCTCGTGCCAGAAGCACCTCGCCGCAGGCGCGAAAAAGGTCATCATGTCGGCGCCGTCGAAGGACGATACGCCGATGTTCGTCTTTGGCGTGAACGACAAGACCTACGCCGGGCAGGCGATTATCTCCAACGCATCCTGCACCACTAACTGCCTCGCCCCGGTGGCGAAAGTGCTGAACGACAAGTGGGGAATCAAGCGCGGCCTGATGACCACGGTGCATGCCGCAACCGCGACGCAGAAAACCGTCGACGGCCCCTCCGGCAAGGACTGGCGCGGCGGGCGCGGCATACTCGAGAACATCATCCCGTCGTCCACGGGCGCGGCGAAAGCGGTGGGCGTGGTGATTCCGGAACTGAACAAAAAGCTGACCGGCATGGCGTTCCGCGTGCCGACGTCGGATGTCTCCGTCGTCGACCTGACCGTCGAGTTGAGCAAGCCCGCCACCTACCAGGAGATCTGCGCCGAGATGAAGGCACAGTCCGCGGGCGCCCTGAAAGGCATACTCGGTTACACCGAAGAGAAAGTCGTTTCCACTGATTTCCGCGACGAAATCTGCACCTCGGTGTTCGACGCGGAAGCCGGCATTGCGCTCGATTCCACCTTCGTCAAAGTCGTCGCGTGGTATGACAACGAGTGGGGATATTCTTGCAAGGTGCTGGAAATGGTCCGGGTCGCGGCGAAGCAATGACGTTTCGTCGCCTGACCGACCTGCCGCTCGCTGGCAAGCGCGTATTCATCCGAGCTGACTTGAACGTCCCTCAGGACGACGCAGGCAACATCACCGAAGACACCCGCATCCGCGCTTCCATTCCCGGCATCGAGCACGCGCTGAAGAGCGGCGCTGCAGTGATGGTGACCTCGCACCTCGGGCGGCCCACCGAAGGTAAGCTGGAACCCGGGGACTCGCTCGCGCCGATCGCGAAGCGCCTCAGCGAAATGCTCGGCCGCCCGGTGCGGCTGGTGCAGAACTGGGTGGACGGCGGGTTCGAGGTCAAGCCGGGCGAACTGGTGATGCTGGAGAACTGCCGAGTCAACAAGGGAGAAAAGAAGAACGACGAGGCGCTGGCCCGCAGGATGGCGGCCCTGTGCGACGTCTACGTCAACGACGCATTCGGCACCGCGCACCGCGCCGAAGCAACCACCCACGGCTTGGCGAAGTACGCTCCGGTTGCTTGCGCCGGACCTTTGATGGCAGCCGAACTCGATGCGCTGGGACGCGCGCTCCACAATCCCGCGCGGCCGCTGGTGGCGATCGTCGCCGGCTCCAAGGTTTCCACCAAGCTCATCATCCTGAAGGCGCTCGCCGCGAAAGTGGACCTGCTGATCGTCGGTGGCGGTATCGCCAATACCTTCATGCTTGCCGCGGGGATGCGCATAGGCAAGTCGCTCGCCGAGCCCGCGCTGGTGGACGAAGCGCACGCCGTCATCGACCTGATGAAAGCGCGCGGCGCGCAGGTCCCGCTGCCAGTGGACGTGGTGGTGGCCAACGATCTTTCCGTGCTGGCCCGCGCCAACCGCGTCGCTGCCACCGAAGTCCGCCCCGACGACATGATTCTCGACATCGGCCCGCAGACCGCGCAGGCGCTCTCTGGCATGCTTGCGGGTGCGGGCACCATCGTCTGGAACGGCCCGGTCGGCGTGTTCGAGTTAGACCAGTTCGCCGGAGGCACGAAAACCATCGCCATGGCCATCGCCAACTCGAAGGCATTTTCAATCGCGGGCGGCGGCGATACGCTGGCCGCGGTGGCGAAATACGGCATCGCCGACAGGATTTCGTACATCTCCACCGGCGGCGGCGCGTTCCTCGAGTTTCTCGAAGGCAAAAAGCTGCCCGCCGTCGAGATCCTCGAGCAGCGCGCCGCCGCGCGCTAGCGCACGGCGTTCAAAGTTCCAAGTTCAAGGTTAACCGGCCGGCGAATGTCTGTTACGCTTTAGGTCGAGGATCTGGAACCTTGAACCTGGAACCTTGAACCTGGAACATTGAACTCGGAACAGGATAATGCCGCGTAGGACCAAGATCGTCGCCACCCTCGGACCCGCCTCGAGCGACCCGAAAACGCTGGCGCGCATGATCGACGC
>CAZCGD010000016.1:0-5796 GCA_964498105.1 uncultured Streptomycetaceae bacterium | reverse complement strand
TCGGGGCTGATCGGGGAGGACCCGAACGGGATCCCTACCAATCTGATGCCGTACGTCGCGCAGGTAGCCGTGGGCAAGCTGAAGGAAGTGCCGGTGTACGGTAACGATTACCCAACGCCGGACGGCACCGGTGTGCGCGATTACATTCATGTCGTCGATCTCGCCCGTGGCCATCTGGCCGCGTTAAATGCGCTCCACGAGCGCCCGGGTGTGCTGACGGTCAATCTCGGCACCGGATGCGGCTACAGCGTGCTGGAGCTGGTCCGCGCATTCTCCGCGGCCAGCGGCAAGGCGGTGCCTTATCGTGTCGTCGGTCGCCGACCGGGAGACGTCGCGCAATGTTATGCCGACCCGACGCTGGCCCGCGACATGCTCGGCTGGCAGGCGGAGCTGGGCATCGATGCGATGTGCGCGGATGCGTGGCGGTGGCAGGAGTGGGCGGCCAAGAACCTCTGAACTTCAAAAAAATAGACAGGATTAACAGGATTTACACGATTAACTCGAATAACGAAAAGCGAACTAGATTTTGAGTGTGATATTTTGTGAATCCTGTTAATCCTGTCCATTTTTTGCAGCGTAAGGGTCATACTCGTAAGCCGCGTAAGCCGTCAGCGATCTTGGGCGTCGGACCCCTTACGTCGCTTTCCTTATCGGAGCCAGGTCCGACAAACTCCTAGGCATAAACAGTTCCGGTTCCAATGCGCAGTTTGCGCTTGGGCGTGACCACGCGAGCTTTGAGCTTCACCCGCTTTGGGCCAGACCTGCTGGCTTTTCGTGTCGCCACCTTCATGCTCGCAACTTCCTCAAGCAGATCCGGATACTTGTCCAGGATTCCGAGCAGCTTTATCAGCGCCAAGGGAGGTTTTGTCTTGCCGTTTTCATAGCGGCTGAATGCGTTCGCGCCCCCGCCAAAGACTTTGGCGGCCTGCCTTTGCGTCAAGTTGAGCTTCCGGCGTACGTTGGCCAGCAGATCGATCGGCGCGAGTTGCCGGTTGACCTCTTTGTTGACCCTCAACATTTCCCTGGAGGTGCGGGCCGACTCGCCCGGTTCCATGATGACTTCCCGGCAGTCCGGGTTGTCGCAGTGTCGCCCATTTATGCCCCGGATCACGGTCGTTTGTCCCTTATACGTGTACGGGACGTCCCGCGTGGCGCGAACAAGCTTGCCGATCCCACAGGTGTGGCATTTCATTCGTCTTTCTCCTTGAACGAGATGATCAAGACGGTTTCCGTTATCGTCAGCTTGAGATACACCCGCCCTGGCCGCGTATCGGCGTGGTAAACGTCATGCCAGACAGTATGGTCGGCATGCGAGGTCATGCTTTTGTAGAAATTCCTGTTCGTCAGCGTAAACACGACCTCAAGCATTTCATTGGTATCGAAGCCCATCGCGGCGCCACCAGCCACAGCGGTCAAGGTGAACGCAACCCGCTCGTCCTTGATCAGCTGCTTAACCTTCGTTAATGGGTGATGAGCTCTGCGTTTTTCCAAGGCGCATATTAACCTACTTGGTTAATGTTGGCAAGTAGGTTAATTCCAGTCAATAGGATCGGCTTGTTCCTTTGTTTGCGTGCGGCCGCCGGGTGCGTGAGGCAGTGTTTGATCGTTGTCTTTGGGGTCCCCCGAGAGCCGGCGAGCAGTCGCAGCCCATATTTGGTCAGTATTTAAATTGACCTCAGCCAAACCGAATTATTCGGTGTTTTCCCGTTTCTAATCTAATATCGGCGTTTATCCGCGTCCATCGGCGGCTAATTATGAATCTTCAGCCTGTCATCCTCTGCGGCGGCGCGGGTACGCGGCTGTGGCCGCTGTCGCGCGAGCAGTATCCGAAGCAATTGCTGGCGCTTGCCGGGGATGACACCCTGCTGCAGGCGACCGCGCGCCGCGTGGACAAGTCGCTCGCCGCCGCCGGGCAGAAGGTGCTCGCTCCAATCGTGGTAGCGAATGAGGACTACCGCTTCCTCACCGCCGAACAGTTGCGGCAGGCAGGCGTGGTACCGGCGGCGATCGTGCTCGAGCCCGTGGGCCGTAATACTGCGCCGGCACTGACCCTGGGGGCATTGGTCGCGCTGCAGGCTGGCGATGATCCGGTGCTGGTAGTGATGCCTGCCGACCACATCATCAGCGGCGTCGAGGCCTTCCGCGCGGCGGTCACGCACGGGGCTTCACACGCCGAGAACGGAAAGGTAGTGACGTTTGGCATCAGACCCACCCATCCTGAGACTGGCTACGGGTATATCCGGGCAGGCAAGGCGCTGCCGGGGCAGGACGGCAGCCGGGAAATAAGTGCCTTCACCGAAAAACCAGACAGCACCACGGCTAAGCGCTATATCGCTTCCGGAGAGCATCTTTGGAATTCGGGCATCTTCATGATGCGGGCGTCTCTGTGGCTGAAGCAACTCACGGAGCAGCGGCCGGAAATGGTGCAGGCCTGCCGCGCCGCTTTTGCGGCACGCACCCCTGACAAGGACTTTCTACGGATCGGCAAGGAGGCGTTTGCTGGCTGCCCTTCTGACTCGATCGACTATGCGGTCATGGAGAAGCTGCCTGCGGGGCTGGGCGTAGTCATTCCGCTCGAAGCGGGATGGTCCGACGTCGGCGCCTGGGACACGTTATGGCAGGTTGGATCCAAGGACTCGGCAGGCAACGTGCTGCAGGGGGACGTCGTGGCGGCGTCTACGCGCGATACGTTGGCCATTTCCCAATCCCGGCTCGTTGCGCTCGTTGGACTGTCCGACGTCGTGGTCGTGGAGACGCCGGACGCGGTACTGGTGGCACACAAAAGCCGTCTGCAGGAACTCAAGGACGTGGTGGCGCGTCTCAAGCGCGACGGGCGGACCGAGGTGGGGACCCATCGCAAGATCCACCGGCCGTGGGGCTACTACGACAGCATCGACGCCGGCAATCGCTTCCAGGTCAAGCGTATCGTGGTCAATCCCGGCGCGGCGCTTTCGCTGCAAATGCACCATCATCGGGCCGAGCACTGGGTTGTCGTGCGCGGCACAGCGCGCGTGACGCGGGGGGAGGAAACCTTCCTGGTCTCGGAAAACGAGTCAACCTACATTCCGATCGGCACCCGGCACCGGCTGGAAAATCCCGGCAAAGTCCCGCTGGAGATGATCGAAGTGCAGTCCGGAGCGTACCTGGGCGAGGATGACATCGTCCGCTTTGAGGATGCTTACGGGCGTAACTGAGTCGTGCAAGTAGCGCAGTCTTCCGCGCGCAATGTGGCAGTCCCGCGCGTCTCATGTATTCCGTGAACCGGAAGTACCGGTAGACTATTCGACTTGAGCAGCCACACCACCAAAGCAGGAATTGCATGAAGAAAGTCACCAAAGCAGTCTTCCCGGTGGCCGGCCTGGGAACGCGGTTCCTCCCCGCGACCAAGGCCAGCCCGAAGGAGATGATGCCGGTCGTCGACAAGCCGCTGATCCAGTTCGCGGTCGAGGAAGCGGTGGCTGCCGGCATTACCGACTTGATCTTCATCACCGGGCGCAACAAGCGCGCCATCGAAGACCATTTCGACAAGGCCTACGAGCTGGAAAACGAGCTCAGCATCCAGGGCAAGAACGCAATGCTGGACGCGGTGCGCAACATCCTGCCGAAGCATGTGAATTGCATCTATATCCGCCAGACGGAAGCGCTGGGGCTGGGCCACGCCGTGCTATGCGCGAAACCGGTTACCGAGAACGACGTGTTCGCGGTGCTGCTCGCGGACGACCTGATCGACGCCAGTCCGTCGGTCACGCAGCAGATGCTCGAAGCCCACCAGTACTACAATTGCTCGGTGATCGGGGTGCAGGACGTGCCGCGGGTCGACACCCGAAGTTATGGGATCGTGGCCACCCAGCCGCTTGCCGAGCGGGTGGAGAAGGTTACTGCCATCATCGAGAAGCCCGCACCGGAGAAGGCGCCGTCTACGCTGGCCGTGGTCGGACGCTACATCCTCACGCCGCGCATTTTCCACCATCTCGAGAACGTAACTCCCGGCTCCGGCGGCGAGATCCAGTTGACCGACGGCATCGCCTCACTACTGGCCGAGCAGCAGGTCCTGGCCTACCGCTACCAAGGGACGCGATACGACTGCGGATCGAAGCTGGGCTACCTCCAGGCCACCGTGGAATTCGGGCAACGACACGCAGAGGTGGGGGACGATTTCAGGAAATACCTCGCTACCCTGGGAGTTCGTCGGTCTTAAACCGGGTCAGAGTGAGTTGTTTTCAGGCACGTACACTCCCACCACCCCGTCACCTTCGGTGCCACCCCTCCTCCGGCAGGAGGGGAGTTGCAGGAAAACATTCCCCTCCTTCCCGAGGAGGGGTGCCTGCGTAGCGGGCGGGGTGGTGTAGGTCGATTCACGACATCCCCTCCTGCCGGAGGAGGGGTGGCGCGTAGCGCCGGGGTGGTGGGAGACGATTCACGCCTTCGCTATTTGAGCATGGGCTGCAGCCGGCTCATGATTTCGCGCGAGTCGGGCTCGACCCGGGTGTCGAAGCTGTAGACGGTCTTGCCGTCGGGGGCGATCAGGTACTTGTGGAAGTTCCACTGGGGCGCCGAGCCGGTTGCAGCGGCGAGTTGCTTGAAGAAAGGATTGGCGCCAGCGCCGGTCACTGCACCCTTCTCGATCATCGGGAACTCGACGAAATAGGTGAGCTTGCAGAACTCCGCTATTTCCCTGTTGGTCGCCAGTTCCTGGTTGAAGTCGTTCGAGGGAAAGCCCAGCACCACCAGGCCGCGAGCGCGGTAGCGATTGTGCATCGCCTCCAACTTCTCGAACTGCGGCGTGTAGCCGCACTTGCTGGCGGTGTTGACCACCAGTATCGGCCGCCCTGCGAAGTCGCACAGGTTGACCGGCTTGCCCTGCAGCGAGGTGTAGCGTTGGTTTAGCAGTTCCGGGCAGGCGGTGGCCGTGCAGGGCAGGACAGCGAGAGCAAGAAAGACCAGTAGTTGCTTCACGATAGAGACCTCCCGTGTTTTGATTCTAGCGCAGCCGGCGGGTTCCAATCATTGGCGGGCGTCCCATAGTCAAACGCCACGATCGTCGCGCCGATCGTGTTCGCGAACGTACCCGGCAGGCAAGCGTGCGGGCGCCGGTGGCCGGTCCTTCAACCAGATGATGACGCACGCCGCGATCACGGCGAGGATGGGATCGGTGGACTCGGGGACGCGGCCCGGCAGGTAACGCTGGGCGTATTCGCCCGCGATAAGCAGACCGGCGACGCCGCTGGCCGCCATCCCGAGCGACACGCCGGCTTCGCGGACCATCCACACTGCAGCACCGTACAGAAATAACTTTCCCGAAATCACGCGAATCGCCGAATCCCGCGTGGACTCGAGAAAGCCGCTGAATGGAATCCAATAGAACGGCTCCGCGACGACCGTAAATTGGAACGGGTCGAGTTCCCGCACGGCGATCAGCAGCACTGCGGCCGCGGCGAGCAGCCGCGTCCCGGAGCGCATCCGGTTCAGAGCGAGATGGGACACCAGCAGGCCGGTCGCGAAGGCGACGGCGAGCGGCCAGGGCGCGGCGCCAACGACGATGAAGAGGCGCGCCGGCAGCACCAGGCACGCCCCAGCGAGCGCGTAGCGGTACGCGGACGAGGTCAGCGCCTCGCGCAGCAGGCGCCCGATGAGTAACGCGGCCACGAACGCATCCGTCAGATCGATCCACCCGAGGGGCGACACCTGCATCAGCGCATGAAGCGACTCGGAGAATTGGGTAATGCGCAGAACGGGCAGAAACGGAAACCACTGCGACACCAGCCAGGCGGCGATCAACACCGCCGGCATCGGCCG
>CAZCGD010000015.1:0-4741 GCA_964498105.1 uncultured Streptomycetaceae bacterium | reverse complement strand
TACTGCGGCAGCATCGGCTCGTCGAACGAGCGCCCGGAAATGTTGACTGCCAGCGCCGGTATCGACTTGCTCTCCGCCAGCATCTGGATGGATTCGCGCAGCACCCAGCGGTCGATGTCGAGGATCTTGCCCGACTTCTCGGCTAACGGAATGAACTGCCCCGGCATGATCAGCCGCGTGGGATCTTCCTTGTCGCGCATGCGCACCAGCACCTCGAAGTGCGACAGCACGCGGCCGGTGGTCGAATAAACTCCCTGGAACTGCAGGTCCCTCAGGTTGTTCTCGAGCGCGTGCAGGATGCGGTCATTCCACGACATGCGCTTCACCATCTGCAGCGAAGTGTCGAGGTCGCTGCGGTAGATGCGCCAGGCGTTCTTGCCCGCTTCCTTGGCCTGGTACATCGCGATGTCCGCCCGTGCGATCAGGTCCTCCGCGTTGTCGGCGTGTTCCGGATAGACGGCAATGCCGAGCGAGCTGGTGAGCCGCAGGCTCTGGCCCTCGAATTGGAAGCGGATCTGCGCGATGGAGTGAGTGATGCGCTCCGCCAGCACGCGCAGCATCTCGTCCGAAATCTCCGGCACCAGGATCGCGAACTCGTCGCCCCCCAGGCGCGCGAAGATTTCGTTGCGCCGCACCTGCCCGCCCATCTCTCCGGCCACGCGGATCAACATCGCGTCGCCGGCCCGGTGGCCGAAGGTGTCGTTGATGTACTTGAAGTCGTCGAGGTCGAGGAACAGCAGCGCCGCGCGCCCAGCGTGACGTTGCGCATCCGCGATCATGCGCGCGAGCTCCTCGTTGAAGCGGTGGCGGTTGTAGAGGCCGGTCAGCGCGTCGCGCTCGGCGAGGTAGATCAGCTGGTCGGCGGTCTGGCGCTCGCGCGTCACGTCCTGGAACAGCCACAGATGCCCGACGGCACGACCATAGACGTCATCCACCGAGCGCACCTGCTGGGTGATGAGGCGGCCGTCCGCCATCTGCAGCTCCAGCGCACTCTGTATCTCGCCCTCCGGCGGCAGGCGCAACACGCGCTTGCCCTGCTCCTCGGGGCGCGCCAGCGCGCACGCCGAGGTAGCGAGCGTTTCCTGCGGGTTCGCGCCGATCAACCGCGTGCCCGGCGCGATCATCCAGATGCGGGTGAAGGCGGGGTTGGTGTACACCACCTTGTTGTCATGGGACACGAACAGAATGCCGGTGTCCATCCCGGCCAGCAGCGCCGACAGCCGCGCGTGCTCGTCCTGCGCGCGCGTGAGATAGTCCTGCTGCACGGTCTGCGCCTCCCGCAGTTCGACCACGGTGGCCTCCAGCCGCTGCTCGGCTTCCTTGCGCTTGGTGATGTCGCGGATGCTGATGCGGATACCGAGATAACCGCCGCCACTGTCGTAGATCGGGCGCCAGTCGGCTGCCGCCCAGAACTCGGAGCCGATCTTGCGCTTGCCGCGGAATTCGTAGTCCTGACCGGTATTGCCGCGCAACGCGCGGTGGATCTGCCGCACGGTGCGCACGGCGTCGGTTTCGGCGACGCACGGCGCGGGGAAGCTCGCCATGTCCAGGCACTCCTCGGGCGTGTAGCCGAACATGTCGAACACGCGCGGGTTGATCCAGATCAACTTCCCCTCCGGGTTGATCCAGCACTCGCAGTCGTAGCTGTAGTCGGCGATGGCGGTGAACTTGGCTTCGCTTTCGGCCAGCGCCTTGATGCGGCCCTGAAGCGCCCCCGCCATGACGTTATAGGCGTGAGTGAGCTTGCCCACCTCGCCGCCGTCTTCCACCGGCAGCCGCACGTTGAAATCGCCCGCCGTCAGCTTTTCGCTCGCCTTGGTCAACTGCGCGAGACTGCGGGTCAGCCAGTACGACAGCGCGACCATCGAAATGATGGAGAGAACCAGCGCCAGCGCCCCGAGGACGAGGTCCTCGCGGATCAGCTCGTCGCGCGCGACGCGCATGAACGCGGTGGAAAGGCCGAAATGCAGGCGCCCGACCTTGATGCCGCTGGCCTCGATGTCCATGGCGGTGTGAAAGTGCTCCGACTGCCCGGAAAAAGACGCCCGGGTCGCGGCCGCCAGCGGCGGCAGCGGGACGTCGCGTTCCCAGCCGGCGCTCGCCACCAGCTTCTCGTTGTGGTCGAACAGCACCAGGTAGACGATGCCGCTGTCGGCGCGCACCCGCTCCAGTATTTCGGTCAGCGTCCGGTACTGGCGTCCTGCGAGCGGGCTGGAGAGCGCCGCATTGAGCAACTGCTTCTGCTCCTCGAGATGGACCTGCGTGCGCTCGTTCAGCTTGTCGTCCACGACGCGAATGCCGTTCACGATCAGCAGCGCCAGCATCATGACCTGCACCAGCGTGCACGCCAGCAGCAGCCGCGTGCGCAGCGACATCGAGGCCGGCACGATCCTCATGGCGCGGCGCCTACACCCGCTTGACCAGCACCAACGAGCGGCGCTGGTAGTTGTAGAGCGAGCGTTTCGGCTGCGGCAGCGTGTCGATGCCGGTCTCGGCAAAGCCGCGCTCGACGAACCAGTGTTCGGCGCGCGTAGTAAGCACGAACAGCCGCTTCAGCTTCTGGCGGTGGGCCCTGGCCTCGATTTCCGTCAACAGGCGCTCGCCGGCGCCGACGTTGCGGAACTCCGGGTGCACGACGAGGCAGGCGAGCTCGCCCGCCCGCTCGTCGGAAAACGGATAGAGCGCGGCGCAGCCAACCAGCACCTTGTCGTGCTCGAGCACGAGGAAGCGCCCGACTTCCCGCTGCAGCCGGTCGCGCCCGCGCTTGACCAGGATGCCTTCCTGCTCGAGCGGTTCGATCAGCCTCAGGATGCCGCCAATGTCCTCGATTTTCGCCGGCCGCAGCGTCTCGATCGGGTCCGGCGTCAGCATGGTGCCCACGCCCTTGTGCGTGAACAGCTCCAGCAGCAGGCCGTCGTCGATGTGCCCCGAGATGAGGTGCACGCGCTTGACGCCCTGCTCGCAGGCCCGCACCGCGCGCGGGAGATAGAGCGACGCGTCGCCCTCGCCCGGTTCCGGCCGCGCGAGCAGCGCCTGCGCCTGGCGCACAGTGAGATTGCGCAGCAGCTCGCCGCGCCTGCCGGTGACCCCGACCGCGTCCATGAGGAAGATCAGTTTCTCCGCCTTCAACGCGGCCGCGGTGGAGGCCGCGACGTCCTCGAGCGGCAGGTTGAAGACTTCGCCGGTAGGGGAATAGCCGAGCGGTGACAACAGCGCCAGTTCGTTGTCCTCGAGCCGCTGTTGGATCGCGGCCGCGTCGATCTTGCGCACTTCGCCCGTGTGCATGTAATCGACGCCATCCACCACGCCGATCGGCTTGGCCATGATGAAATTACCGCTCGCCACGCGGATGTCGGCGCCCGCCATCGGCGAGTTGGGCAACCCCATCGACAGCGCCGCCTCGATCTCGACGCGCAGTCGCCCGCTCGCCTCCTTGGCGGCGGCCAGCGCCACGTCGTCGGTTACCCGCAGGCCCTTGTGGAAGCGGCTGCGGCGCCGCAGCGCTTTCAGCTTGGCCTCGATCTGCGGACGCGCGCCGTGCACCAGAACCAGCCTCACGCCCAACGCGGCGAGCAGGTTAAGATCGTGCGTGAGCTCCAGGAAGCGGCCGTCGGCGACGACCTCGCCGCCGAAAGCAATGACGAAGGTCTTGCCGCGAAAAGCGTGGATGTAGGGCGCGACCGACTGGAACCAGTCGATGAACCGGTCCTGGCTCGATAGCCGCTGCCTCCGCGGCGCCTGCGGCGACGCCTCGTTTGTGCCGGTGACCGCCGCCACGGCCTTGTCTGAAGTCTTGGAAATGGGCGGCCTCCCCCTGATCTGCGGGTGCTGCGCCGGGCACCCTGTGGCATTGCATTCTACCGCAATTTCAAGCACATAGTACGCGAAATTGAAGCTTTGGGGAAGGTGTGGTGTTGCGCGTTTGATACACAGCGCTCCGCAAGATCTGCGTGCTTCCCGGCGAGGAACTCGCCGATCTCGAGTGCGACGTTGCAGCGTACGTCAAAAAATCAGGCGGCAGCCTTCCACGCCGAGCCGTTTCCAAAGTCGTTAGCGGGTGATGGGCAACAGGTAATGCGGAATGGGACGCTTGGAGCGGCCTCTTCGGTTCATCATTCATCATTCCGCGTTCATCGTTCAGAAGTCCCCCCACAGTGCCTGCAGCGCGGCGAGCGCCGCCACCGCGGCGGTTTCGGTGCGGAGCACGCGCGGCCCGAGACGCACCGGGGTATAACCGCTGTGGCGCGCGGCGGCCTCCTCCTCGGGCGTGAAGCCGCCCTCCGGTCCTGCCAGCAATACGATGGACGCCGCCGGCCGCGGCAGGTCGCGCAGCCGCAGCGTGCCCGCGGGCGAGAGCAGCAGCCGCAGCGCGCCCGCTCCGCCCGCCGCCGGCCGCGCGAGCCAGGCGGTCAACTCCGACACCGGCGCGACTGTCGGCACGCGGTTGCGGCCGGATTGCTCGCACGCTGAGACGACAACAGCCTGCCAGTGCGCCACGCGTTTCTCCGCGCGTTCACCGGTGAGGCGCACGACGCTGCGGGCTGCGGCCAGCGGGTGGATCGCGGCGACGCCGAGCTCGACCGCCTTCTGCACCGTGTAATCCATGCGCTCGCCGCTGGAGAGCGCCTGGCCGAGCACGATCTTGAGCGGGGACTCGCGCTCGCAATCGCGGGCGTCGCCGACCTTCACGGTTACCGCGCTCCCGGCGACCCGTATCACCGCCGCGTCGTACTCGGCGCCG
>CAZCGD010000014.1:0-3413 GCA_964498105.1 uncultured Streptomycetaceae bacterium | reverse complement strand
TGTTCGTGATGATGTGTCCGGCAGGATCGATGATGACGCCGGACCCTGATCCTGAGGCATTGGGAGCCCGCTCTTGAGACGGCCCACGTCCTGGTCCGGACAGGGGAATGAGATTCACGACGGAAGGTTTTGCCGATTCGGCCAGATCGGTGATGACGGTTTGAATCTCTTCCAGCAGACGGAGGCCCGGCGAATCGCTGGATTTTTGTGCGGGGGGCTCAGCGGCGGCCGAGTGGATATTGAGCCAGGCCAAGAACACAAGGCCGATAAAGATTCGTAGTATGCGAGTCATCCTGTCACCCCTTACGGGATTGTACACCATGGAAAGTGGGATGGGCGAGGCGGGCTGAAGGCTGAAGTTTTCGGAACTTCGAACTCCGACCTTCAGCCTTCGAGTCGCGCCTAGCCCGCGCTCCGAGCTTGTGTGAACTCTGAGGCAACCTGCGCGAGATCTGCCTGCAGCCCGATCATAACTAGGACATCGTCGGTGCGGAGCACGAGGGCATCGTCTGGCGGCACCAGAAATGGTCCACGAAGGACCGTGACGAGGCGAACCGACGCAGGCAGCGCCACCTCAGCGAGTGTTCTCCCAGTGACCGGTGATCCCTGGACGACAGGAAACCGTTCGATGGCCGCCGCGCGAAGATTCAGGTCCTGTTGCAGAGTCAGGAGTTCGTGGTGAATCGTTTCCAGCTTGAGCTCGCGGATATTGCCGTCGACGCTGAGCAGCGTCTGTTTCAGCTGCTGAATGCGGTCGCCGGCCTGCCCGACGACACGTTCCAACTGATCGGAAGGCAGGGTTGATTCATGGCTGAAGGGTGGGCGCTTGGCACAGAGCGCGGCAATCTGACGTCCGAGTTCGCCCTGAGTCTGTTCGATCTGGCTCAACAAGCTCGACGCCTGGCTATGCAACCGGACGACTTGGGCCTTGCGGTTGGCACGTTCGGCAACGGCAAGGATAGTTTCATAGATGGCGCTTCCGGTAATCGACAGTTCTTGTTGGATACGCCCGAGCAGTTCGAGGGACATAAATCAAAAATCTCTTATGTCTGATAACAAATATTATGTTAACTCATTCTGGTCTATCAGGTATTCAGGCTGAAGGCTGAAGTGTGAGGGCTATAAATGATCTCGCAAAGCACGGATCAAGCCATTTAACACCTTCGAAGCCCAACCCTAAAAGCCTTCAGCCTATCTACCTGAGTTGTTGCAACTAAACAGACCAGATGAACCAAATAGACCAAACAAACCAAACAACGTTCTTCTATTGTAGCTGGTTCAGACTGCCGGTCGCTCTGGCGAAATTCACGCGTCCGGCATTCAATTGAAACAAGGCTTCGACCAGGTTTTCCCGCGCTCGGGCCACGGCGGTCAGCGCATTGGTGAGCTCGAAATGGCTTGAAGCTGTAATCACGGCGTAGCGCTCGCGTGCCAGCTCCAGTTCCTTTGAGGCCGACCGCATCCCGGCCTGCGCGATGTCGACTTGGTCTCTTGCGGCAGTCAGGCCGGCCATTGCGTCGTGCACTTCCATTTTCACATGGTTCAAGATCAATTGCAGACGAAGCGCGTCCTGCCGCAATTGGCTCCGGGATTCGGCAATCCGGCCTTCTCGTTGCCCTCCATCAAAAATCGGAACTTGGAGCAACAGCGCCATGTTGTACGTGTCGAGGGTATTGCCCCATCGATTCCCAATGAGACCGTAGTCCCCTTGCGCCACCAGCGACGGCAGGCGTTCGCCGGTGATGGAGGAATAGGTCAGCTCCGAAGCCCGCACGCGTTTTGCCTGAGCTACGACTTCCGGTCGCTGTGTCAATGCTTCGTCCACAGCGGCCTGAGCTGCTGGTGGATTGAGCACATCGGGGCGAAGTTCATCGGTCAACGTCACCGGTGTCTCATATGGGAGCGCCAGCAGATTGAGGAGGTTCAGCTTGGCGCTCTGAATGGCATATTGCGAAACGGAAATTTGCTGCCGTTCGCCGGCAAGTTGCGCGTCAAGCCGTGCGACGTCGAGGCCGGTCGCGACGCCCACGCGCTGGCGCTGTTTGATGAGCCCCAGCAGATCGTTCATCACTTGTTGGTTGGCCTCGGGCATCTTCAGCATGCCCATGGCCTTCAGGCCTTCCATATAGGTGAGCGCCACGCTGGCCATCGTGTCGAACTTTCGGCTCTCGGATTCCGCCTCGCTGACATGGAGCATTTCCCGTGAGGCGCGCCAGCGCTGGATCAAACTGACGCTCAGGAGATTTTGCGACGCGCTGACCCGCGCATCGAAAATGCTGAAGGGGTCGGACCTGACAGGCGAGAGACCGAAAGTGCCCTGAAATACCGTCTGTCTGCTTTGCCGGACGTTGGAGGAGAAATTCGGCAACATCGCTCCCAATTGCGCCTGCATTTGCCCACGGGCGGCTTCGATCCGTTCCTTATAGAGGAGCACATCGGGGTTGTTTTCGACCGCCGCCGCCAAAGCCCCTCGGAGCGAGAGCTCCAACGTCGCTGGAGGAGATGCTGGCGCCTGCTGAACCGTCTCTCCCACTGCCAGGCTCACGCCAGCCAGTCCAGGATGGAGGCTTCCCATGAGGGCCAGGCCCACCAACATTCGTCTCCATCGATTCAGCCTCATTCAGCACTTCCCTTCACAGAGCTCAGGTAAGTTTGTCTGGTTTGTTTGGTTTGTCTGGTTTATTTGGTTGAACGAAACTAACCAGATGAACCAAACAAACAAAATAAACAAGACAAACCAAATAAACCAGTCAGATAGCTACCTCTCCCTGATGCTTTCCTTGATAGATTTCAGTAACGGGCTCAGGAGATATTCGATCACGCGGCGTTGGCCGGTCTTGATCTCGACCGTGACCGCCATGCCGGGGGACAGATTGACCTGCCTCCCCTCCACGCGGATGGTGGACCGATCCATGCTGACCCGGGTGGGATAGACCAGCCCCACCTTTTCAATCGGCGCGGCATCGTCTGAGACGCTCAACACTTTCCCTGGAATGGTGCCATAAAGAGTGAACGGGAACGTCTCGATCTTGATCTCGACAATCTGGCCGTTCTTCACAAACCCCACATCTTTATTTTCAACCCGGGCGGCCACTTCGACAGGATGGTCCTGTGGGACGACGATCAGGAGTTCCTGGGCCGGAGTGACGACGCCGCCCACCGTATGGACCGCCAACTGTTGCACGACGCCGTCGATCGGAGTCGTCAATCGTTGGAGATCGGCCTTCTGTCCGGCTTTCATAACATCCTGAACCAGCGACAAGGCCTTGGTTTCCAGCAAGGAAAGTTCCGCCTGTTTCATCTGCTGAAACTCCTACACGAGCGCCCGGTAGTTGGTTTCCGCTTCCGACAAAGCGGAACAATCTTGATGCAGCTTCTTGCGCTGCCCGGCAAGTTCTTGGGTTTTGTCGATC
>CAZCGD010000013.1:0-9345 GCA_964498105.1 uncultured Streptomycetaceae bacterium | reverse complement strand
GGTATGCGACGTGGTGCCGTTCATGAGCGCCGCGAGCATGATGTCGAGCCGGTCGCCGCGGCCGAGCACCGTCGCCTCGCGCGGACCGGAGAACTCACTGAGCGCCGCGAGCGCGCGCTCCACCGTCTCGTGGCGCGAAGCACCGACCGCGCAGCCGACCCAGTTGAGAAACGACCGCGCCGCCTCGTGCCGTACTTTTTCCGGGATATCACCATAGCGATGCCCGACAATGAATTTCGCAAGGGTTCTGGTAACTTCCATCTTGAACTCCGTGATTCGAGGGTCGAGGGTCGAGGGCCGAGGGTCGAGGGTCGAGGGTCGAGGGTCGAGGGTCGAGGGTCGAGGGTCGTAATTAGGTATTTTGTTCTCCTGGCGTCCTGGCGGTTCAATTCCTGTTCTTGCTTTTCCTTCGTGCCCTTCGTGTCGAGGCTTTTCTTGGCGTCCTTGGCGTCTTGGCGGCTATTTCAGGTATTTCTTTTCCCACTCCTCTATTTCCGCCAGCTTCAACACCTGGTTATATTCGCGCAAACCCAGCATCCGGCTGCGCAGCGCGCCGGTATTGCCGTCCTTCTTCAGGACGGCAAGCGCCTCGCGGATGGCGAACCCGGCGGCGGCCCGCGCCAGCCCGGGGTAGATCGCGATGCGCAGGCCGAGCCGGCCGAGCCCCTCGGCATCAAGCTCGTCGAGCCTGCCGCCCGCGCCCATGTTGACCAGGCACGGAGCGCCCACTTCCGAGGTCACCCGCTTGAAGTCATCCAGCACCGACGGGCCGGCCTTCATCTCGACGAAGATGACGTCGGCGCCCGCCTTGTGGAACGCCTGGCCGCGCCGGATCGCCTCGTCCAGGCCGTGCGCTTCCGCCGCGTCGGTGCGCGCGATGATCACGAAATCCGGGTCGCGCCGCGCGGCTACCGCCGCCTCGATCTTGCCGATGGCTTCCGCCAGCCCGATCACCGGGCGCGCGCCCGGGAGCTGGCCGCAGCGCTTGGGTGAAGCCTGGTCTTCGAGGTGGATAGCCGCCACGCCCGCGGCTTCGAATTCCCGCACGGTGTGCCGCACGTTGACCGCGTTGCCGTAGCCGGTGTCGGCGTCGCTGATCACCGGGATGTCCACGCAGGCGGCAATGCGGCGCGCCTGGCTCGTCATCAGCGTGAGATCCGCCAGGCCAACGTCGGGGCGCCCCAGCACGCTGGCTGAGACGCCGTTGCCCGTCATGTACACCGCCTCGAAGCCGGCCTGTTCCACCAGCCGCGCGCCGTAGGCATCGTAAACACCCGGCGCCACGATCAGTTGTTTCTTGTTGATCCGAGCGCGGAAACGTTTTCTGACCGAGTCTGTCATTGAGCCCCGAATGGTCCGGTGCGGCGCCTGATTGCCCACCCGTCACTTTACACACGCCGCGGCGACGCGGCCACACCCTTGCCAGAGCCTATTATTGAGACAGGCTCTAACTACGAATCTTACGCGAACCGACGGGTATGCCGAAATGGAAGCCGGCGCGGGTAATGGCGCCACGAACTTCCCCGGGAGCGATTTTGGGTCTAAGCTTTACCAAACAAGAACAGGATCTCAAGGAGGCAGATCATGGATGCAGACGTTGCAGTCAGGAGCGCGTTTCGTTCCCGGGCGCTGGCGCTCGCAGCGGGGCTGGCGTTAGGCGCGCCCCTCGCCATCGTCGCAGGAACGGCGACAGCGCAGGAGTGGAAACCGGACCGGCCGGTCGAGATCGTGGCCACCAACGCGCCCGGTGGCGGCTCCGACCGCATCGGACGCATCCTGATCAAGATACTCCAGGAGAACCGCTACGTCCCGACACCGATCAACCTGGTGAACAGACCGGGCGGGGGCGGCAGCGTGGCCTACAACTACATCAACCAGCGCCCCGGTGACGGCCATTTCCTCGTCATGGGATCGCGCTCCCTGATCACGAATCACATCGCGGGTCACGGGCCGAGCTATACCGAATTGACCCCGGTGGTGCGTCTCTTCGACGAGTACATCGCCGTCACCGTCAAGCCGGTGTCCCCGATCCGGACCGGCAAGGACCTGGTCTCGTTCATGAAGAGAGACCCGACTGCGCTGAGTTTCGGCATCGCCACCAGCCTCGGCGCGCCGAATCATTCGGGCGTGGCCGCGGCTTTCAAGGCCGCCGGCATCGACGTGAAGAAGATGAAGAACGTGATCTTCGCGTCGGGCGGCGCCGCCAGCACCGCTCTCCTCGGCGGACACATCGACGTGGTGCCGATCTCCGTCGCGTTCGCGGCGTCCCTGCTGCGCAATGGCCAGGTTCGGCTGATCGCCGTGACCGCGCCGGAGCGGCTGCCCGGCATACTCAAGGACGTGCCGACCTGGAAGGAACAGGGATTCGACGCAGTGGTGTCCCAGTGGCGGATCTTCATCGGCCCGAAGGGAATGACGCAGGGGCAGATCGCGTACTGGGAAAACGTCATGCGCCGCATGATGGAGGCGGACGACTGGAAGAAAGAACTCGAAGAGAATTTCTGGAGCAGCAATTTCCAGACCGGCGCCGAATCGCGCCAGTTCCTGGCGCGGGACCACGAAGACGCAAAGGCGTTTCTGACCGAGCTCGGACTGGCCAAGTAGTGAATCAGCGTCGGGGCAGCCCGGCGCCGCTCACAATCCGAGCTTCTTCTTGACCGCTTCCATCTCCTGCATGTCCTGCATGAGCTGCGCGCGGAACGCGTCCGGGCCCTGGAAACCGTCGAGCTGCGTCACCTGGCGCAGGTAGCTCTTCCACTCCGCGGTCTGCTGGGCCTTCTGCGTCGCGGCCACCAGCCGGTCGAGCACCGGCCTTGGCGTCCCGGCCTTCACCATGAGACCGCGCCACTGGTAGCGCACCAGGTCCC
This sequence comes from uncultured Streptomycetaceae bacterium, assembly GCA_964498105.1. Taxonomy (GTDB): domain Bacteria; phylum Pseudomonadota; class Gammaproteobacteria; order Burkholderiales; family SG8-41; genus SG8-41. The sequence continues at coordinate 6,478 of CAZCGD010000013.1, read as the reverse complement.
AGCCGCGCTCCTGGTAGGTCGGCACCTCCGGAAAATCCTCGAGGCGGCGCTCCGAGGACACCGCAAGGACGCGCACCTTGCCCGCGGTAATCAGCGGCTTCACGTTCCCGGGGTTGGTCGCGGCTGCGTCGACGTGCCCGCCGGCGACTGCGATCAGCGCCGGCCCTCCGCCCTGGTACGGCACCCAGGTGGTCTTGAACTTCGCCTTGTCCGCGAGCACCTCCCACGCCACGCGGTGGCCGCTCATGGAAAAGGGGCCACCGACGTTGAGGAAATCGGGCTTCCTGCGCGCGAAAGCGACGAATTCGTCAATGGTCTTGAACGGCGTGGACGCGTGCACGATCAGGCCGTACGGATCGACCTGCGAGCGCGCGACCATCTGCAGATCGTCGGGCTTGAACGTCGCGCCCGCTTCGCTGAACAGTGCCGCGAGCGTGATGGTGTTGGCCGCGACGGTGTAGCCGTCGGCGGGTGCCCGCAGCAGCAGGTTGACCATGACGATGCCGGAGCCGCCGGTGCGATTGTCCACCACGACGTTCTGCCCCAGCTCGGCGGCAAGCAGCTTCGCCATCATGCGCGCGTAGAGGTCGACCGGAGACCCGGCCGCCGACCAGCACAGCATCGTAATCGGTCGCGCGGGATACTGCTGCGCCGGCGCGCCCGGGGCGACCATCCAGAACACGCTCGCGACGGCGAGCCTCAACAGGTGCTTCATGCCTCCTCCATTTCTAGGCCGCAGCCTTGATCTCCAGGCGGTACTTCTCGAGCTTGGCATCGTCCAGCGTAACACCAAGTCCGGGGCCGGCAGGAAGCGCGATGCTGCCCGACGAGAGATCGAGCTTGCGCGTCACGATATCGTCGGCAGTCTTGAGCGGCCCCACGCATTCGAGTCCGGGCAGCACGTTGCTGGACGAAGCGGCGAGCATGATCTCGGCGAGCGTGCTGGGACCGAGTCCGAAACCATGGCCGATAACGACCGGCAGACCCGCGGCCTCCGCGGTGGCCAGCATGCGCGCCGCGCGCAGAATGCCCCCGGCTTGCTTGATGCCGAACTTGACGAAGTCGGCCGCATCGGCCTTGATGACCGCAATGAGACTGGCATGATCGCTCACGGATTCGTCCGCCATCACGGGAATGCCGCCCTCCCGGCGAATCCGAGCCATTCCCGCAAGATCGCGTTGTGGTACCGGCTGCTCGAACAGCTGCAAGTCGAACTGCTTGACCATGCGGGCCAGTCTCAACGACGTGTCGGCGTCGTACTGCATATTGGCATCTATGCGAAGCTTCATGGCGCTGCCGACCGCTTCGCGAACTGCGGCGACGCGGTTGCGGTCCGCTTCGACGCCGCTGCCGACTTTTATCTTGGCTGAGCGGAACCCCGCTTTGAGCCATCGCAGCCCTTCCGCCGCGGCTTCCTCGGGCGGAAGCTCGCCGATCCAGCCGTTGAATTGCACGCTGGTCTGTACGGCACCGCCGAGGTAGGCGTAGAGCGGAACCCCCTGTATTCGCGACACGAGCTCGACGCACGCCATTTCCACCGCGGCCCCGGCGCCGGGCTGCGTGGGGGTCAGCCCATCCAGCAGTTCGATCAAGAGGGTGATATTGGCCGGATCCTTCCCAACAATTGCAGGCGCAATGCGTTCGCGGATAGCGACCGCCAGCTCTGCGGCCGTTCCGGGCGATCTGACGGCGGCCGACGGCTCGACGCTGCTGATACCCACCGTGCCATCCGATGCAGTGAGGCGCACCACCACGCATTTCGTCGCCTGCTTGGAGATGCCGGCGCTCGTAAACGTGCCGGTGAGGGGCATCGCCACGCTGAACACTTCCACTCGCTCGATTTTCATGGCTCGCTCGTGATTCGTGATTCGTGATTTGTGATTCGTGATTCGTGATTCGTGATTCGTGATTCGTGATTCGTGATTCGTGATTCGTGATTCAGCAGTTGGACCGTTGTCTATCTGCGTTTATCTGCGGTTCCATTATTGTTTTTCTTGGCGTTCTTGGCGACTTGGCGGCTAATTTTCACTACGCGACCTTCCAATCCGGATGCGCCTTCAGGAACGGGATCAGCCCGCCCGCCCCCAGTATCGCCTGCACCTCCGCCGGCAGCGGCGGCACCTCGCGCACGATGCCGCGCGAGGCAACCGCCACGCGGCCCCCGGCCAGGTCCATTTCGATCTCGTCCCCGTCCGCGACTCCTGCCAGATCGCACTCCGCCACCGGCATGCCGTTGTTGATGCAGTTGCGGAAAAATTGCCGGCCGAAGGACACCGCAACGATTCCGGATACCCCCATCAGGCGCAGGATGTGGACGGCCTGCTCGCGGGAAGAGTTGTTGCCGAAGTTCTTCCCGGCCACGATCACGCCGCCCCTGTCAAAACGGGCCGCGAAGCCGGGCGCGAGCTGCTCGAAAGCGTGCGTCGCCACGTAGGCGTTATCTCGTCCTGGGTGATACTTGGTGGAACAATGCAGGTCGGTATTGATGTCATCGCCCAGCAGGTGCGCCTTACCGCGTATGAGTGTCGTCATAAACATGCAAAAATCAATAAATAGACAGGATTTACATGATTTACAGGATTAAACCAAAAACAATTCTTTCTTGAATCTTGTTAATCCTGTTAATCCTGTCCATTGGCCGTTAAGCCGCTTTGGAAACAGGCCGCCAATCCCCACCCGGCACAGTACGCGGGTCGGTAATGCTCCCGGTCAGCGCGGATGCAGCAACAGTGGCGGACGATCCGATGTAGATCTCGGAGTGGTCGTTGCCAAGGCGGCCCTTGAAATTGCGGTTGGCGCTGGAGATCACCACGTCGCCGTCGCCGGTGATGAGGTGGCCGGTGATGTTGACGCAGGTGCCGCAGCCCGCCGCTTCCACCGACGCCCCGGCGGCCGTCAGGGCCTCGATCAGGCCTTCACGCGCGGCCTGCAGGTATACGTTGCGCGACGCGGGCGTGACGATCATGCGCACGCCTTTCGCGATGCGCTTGCCTTTCAGTATCGCGGCCGCCTGGCGGATGTCGTCCAGCCGCCCGTTGGTGCAGGTGCCGATCAGCGCGTAGTTGATGCGCTGGCCCGTGACCTCCGGTACGCCGACCACGTCGTCGATGCGGTGCTTGCGTGCTACCTGCGGCGGCAGCGCCGCGACGTCGATCTCGAAGCGCTCGCAGTAGCGGGCATCGGCGTCGGCCTTGACCGGCCGCGGCTCGCGCGCCCCGCGCGCCTTGAGCCACGCGATCGTTTTCCCGTCCGCTTCCAGCAGCGCGGCCTTCGCGCCCAACTCCGCCGCGTGATTGGAAAGCGTCATGCGGTCGTCGATCTCCATCGCGGCCACGGCAGATCCCGCGTACTCGATTGCCCGGTAGTTCGCCCCCTCGGCGCCGAGCCGGCCCAGCATGTGCAGAGTCAGGTCCTTCGCCCACACGCCGGGCTGGAGCCGGCCCTTCAGGTCCACCCGTATGGTTTCCGGCACGCGGAACCACAGCTTGCCGGTCATCATGACCGCGGCGAGATCGGTGCCCTCGACGCCGGTGCCGAAGGCGTTGAACGCGCCGTAAGTGGTGGAATGGGTGTCCGTGCCGGTCACGATGTCGCCGCAGGTGAAATGCCCGCCCTCGGGCAGCACCTGGTGGCAGATGCCGTCGCCGATGTCGTAGAGCACGGCGCCGTGCCGGTCCGCGAACGCTCTCATATCGCGGTGCACGTTGGCTGCCTCCTGGTGGGGCGGCGGGGAGTAATGATCGAGTACGAACGCCGTGCGTGCCGCGAACGGCAGCTTCGCGGCGCCGAACTCCTCGATGCGCTTCAACGCGTTGCCGGCGCGCGCGTCGTGCAGCATGGCGAAGTCCACGCTGGCGACGACCACGTCGCCCGCCCTCGCCGGTCCGCTTCCGGCATGCGAACCCAGGATTTTCTCGGCGATCGTGGAACCCATGTTTTCCGTCTCAGGGTAGGCCGGCTAGTTTACAGGCTTACCCGGCCCGACGAACCAAAGTTCACTATCTGGCATGCGGGCGCCAGATATGGTATTTAGCTGGCTCTCCAATCTGAATGTCACCATGACCGAATCCGCATCTCTCACCGCCTACGTTGCGCAATTTGTCATCAGCACCAAGGCCTCCGCCATTCCCGCCGAAGTCATGCATCTCGGCAAGCGCTCGATCCTCGATGGTATCGGGCTGGCGCTCGCCGGCAATGCCGCCGAGTCAGGCCGCATCGTCCGCACTTACCTGAAGAGCCTCGGCATCCCGACCGACAAGGGCGCGACCGTGATCGGCACCAACCTGAAATTGCCGGCGCGCTTCGCCGCCTTCGCCAACGGCATCGCGATCCATGCTGACGATTACGACGACACCCAGCTCGCCGTTGCCAAGGACCGGGTCTATGGGCTGCTCACCCACCCCACCGCGCCGGCGCTGCCGCCGGTGCTGGCGCTGGGCGAGATCGGCAACCGCTCGGGGCTCGACGTGTTGGCCGGCTACCAGGTCGCGGTCGAAGCAGAGACCAAGATCTCCGAGGCGATCAATCCGCGCCACTACGACCACGGCTTCCACTCCACCGCTACCATCGGCGCCATCGCCGCCGCCGCGGGGGCCGCGCGCATGATGGGCCTCAACCTCGAGCAGACGCGGCGCGCGCTTGGGCTAGGCGCAAGCCAGGCTGCCGGCCTGCGCGAGAACTTCGGCACCATGACCAAGCCGTTCCATCCCGGCCGCTCCTGTGAAAGCGGGATCGTCGCGGCGGACTTCGCCAAGGCGGGCTGGACCGCCACGCCCATCGTGCTCGAAGCCGGCCGCGGCTTCTTCAAGGCGGCGGGTGGCGGCTACGACCCCGCCGCGATCGAAGGCAAGCTCGGCAACCCGTGGACCTTCGCCTTCCCTGGCGTCTCGATCAAGCCGCACCCGTCGGGCTCGCTCACGCACCCGGGCATGGGACTCATGCTCGACCTCATCCGCAAGCACGACATCCGGCCCGACCAGGTGGTCAGGGTCAAGGTTGGCACCAACCGGCACATGCCGAACGCGCTGATCCACCATCGCCCGACCAACGAACTGCAGGCGAAATTCAGCATGGAATTCTGCATGGCGATCCTGCTGCTCGAGCGCAAGGCGGGTCTCCCCGAGTTCACCGACAAGATGGTGAACAGCCCGAAAGTGCGGCAGATGATCGAGAATATCGAGTTCGGCGTGCACCCGGAGGCGGAGGCGGCCGGATATGAGAAGATGACCACCATTATTGATATCGAGCTGGCCGGCGGCCGCAGACTCGGCGGCCGCGCCGACTTCGGCAAAGGCAGCCCCACCAACCCGATGACCGACGCCGAGCTCGCCGCCAAGTTCCGTGAGTGCGCAGCCTGGGGCAGGCTGCCAAAGGCCAGCGCCGACAAGGTGGTAGACAGGGTGTTTAACCTGGAGAAGCTCAAGAGCATCCGCGAATTGACCCGCCTCCTCACCATCGGCAGCGCGAAATTAGCACGCAAGTAACGATAAAACAAAACCAGAATGGACAGGATTAACAGGATTTACAAGATTAAAGCGAACCTGAAAAGAGCGCTTTTTTAGGGGTTAATCCTGTTAATCATGTAAATCCTGTCTATTTGTCTTTAACAGTTTTTACAGCGAGTCACGTGTCATGCAAAAACCGATAATCGGACTGATGCTGGGGGATGTGACCGGCATCGGCCCCGAAATCAGCGCCAGGCTGCTTGCGTCCGGCGTGGCGAACGGGCTTGCCAATGTGGTCGTGATCGGTGACCAGTGCGTGCTCGAACTCGGCATCCGGAACGCCGGGGTCAAGCTCGGCTACCGCACCGTTTCTTCAGTAGACGCGATCCGCTGGCCGTCCGAAACGCTGCCGGTGATCGACCTGGGCAATATCGATCCGGCGAAATTCAAGCAAGGCGTCTCGTCCGCCGAGTCCGGGCGGCTTACCGGCGACACGTTGAAGGTCATGATCGATCTTGCGCTGATGCGCAAGATCGACGGCATCTGCTTCGCCCCACTCAACAAGGGCGCCATGCACCAGGGCGGTTGGAAGTTCAACGACGAGCACCAGATGTTCGCCAAGCTCACCGGCCACGCCGGCTTCTTCGGCGAGATGAATGTGATCAAGGAGTTCAGCACCTTTCGCGTGACCTCCCACGTCGCGCTGCGCGAAGCGATCAACCTGGTGACCCCCGAGCGCATCACGAGCGCGATACGGCTCGCCGACGACACGCTGCGCGCGGCCGGCTGCGCGAAGCCGCGCATCGGCGTCGCGGCGCTGAATCCGCACAACGGCGAGAACGGCCTGTTCGGCGACGAAGAGATCAGGATTATCCGGCCGACGGTGGAGAAAATGCGCGCGGCCGGCGTGAACTGCACCGGCCCCATTTCGTCCGACGCCATCTTCATCAAGGCCAGGAACGGCGACTTCGACGGCGTGGTGATGATGTACCACGACCAGGGCCAGATCGCGACCAAGCTGCTGGGCTTCAGCA
>CAZCGD010000012.1:0-1813 GCA_964498105.1 uncultured Streptomycetaceae bacterium | reverse complement strand
CTACGATGCGCAGATCACCTGGGACCGCCTGCTGTCCAGCTCCGCCGAGCACGGCGTGACCACGGTCGTGATGGGCAACTGCGGCGTGGGCATCGCGCCGTGCCGGCCGGCCGCGCGCGAGTGGCTGACCGATGATCTCGTGACCGTCGAAGGCATCGACAAGGAAGTACTCGTCGAGGGCATCCAGTGGGACTGGGAAACGTTTCCGGAATATCTCGACGCGGCGGAGCGGCGCGGCTCGGCGCTTAATCTCGCGTTTCTCGCCCCGATCACGCCGTTGCGCACCTACGTCCTCGGCGCGCAGGCCAACGAGCGGGCCGCGACCCCGGCAGAAACGCGGAAGATCGCTGCGATGCTGGGCGAGGCGGTCGAGGCCGGCGCCTGGGGCTTTACCACCACCGCCAACCGGCAGCACATCGGCCACGGCGGCAAGCCGCTCGCGGCCCGGCTGGCCAGCCGCGACGAGCTGGCCGCGTACGCCGGCGTTCTCAAGCGGTTGCAGCGCGGCGTGATCGAACTCGCGCTGACCAAGCGCTATGCCACGCTCGCCGAGGACGAAGAGGACTTGCTGAAATTCCTGCTCGATGCGGGCGAGCGTCCCGTCACGTGGCTCTCGCTCAGTAACCTGGTCGAAAAACCCGGCGCGGTGGCCGAGATTCTCGACCGCGTCGAGCCGTTGATCCGCCGCGGCGGCATCCCGCAGATACTCACGCGGCCGTTCGTGTTCGACATGAACCTGCGCCGCCCCTTCATGCTGACCGAGATGAGCACGTCGAAACCCCTCTTCGATGCCGCGTTCGAAAAGCAGATGGAGATCTACGCCGACCCCGCGTTCCGCGCGGCCTTCAAGGAAGAGCTGAAGCAGGGGCGCAAGTGGAGCGGCGCCGTGCGGGGCACGGCCGTGGTGTCGGTCGTGAACCCCGAACTCAAGCAATATGAAAGACGCACTGTCGGCGAGATCGCGGAGGAGCGCGGCCAGGATCCCAACGACGTGTTCTTCGATCTCGCCGTCGCTGACAGCCTCCAGGTCAAGTTCGTCGTGCCGCGCGCCAACACCGACCCGGTGCAACTCGCCGACATGATGCGGGACTCGCGCACGTTGATCGGCCTCTCCGACGCCGGCGCCCATCTCGACATGCTGTGCGAGTGCGGCTATCCCACTTACCTGCTCGCCCACTGGGTGCGCGAAAAGCGCACCCTTACGCTGGAACGCGCGATCCAGCGCATCACCTCCGAACCGGCGGATTTCTTCGGCTTCAGGGACCGCGGCCGCCTTCAGGCCGGAGCGGCGGCCGACATCGTGATATTCGACGAAGCCACCGTCAACTCGCCGGTGCGTCCTTCCCCGGTGAGGGATCTCCCGGCGGGCGGCACGCGCCTGTATTGCAAGGCGGAGGGCATCTCCCAGGTCATCGTCAACGGCCAGGTGCTGTATCGCGATGGCCGGCACACCGGGGCGCTGCCGGGGCAGGTTCTGCGCTCCACTTAAGGGAGCAAATTCCAAATCCCAAATCTCAAACTACAAACAAATTCCAAATCTCAAATCCCAAATTCCAAACGGTTTGAGGTTTCGTCTTTGTTTGGGATTTGGTGCTTGGAGCTTGGTGCTTGTTTATAATTTGGTGCTTGGTATTTGGTGCTTAATTCCTGGGAGGGATCCAATGAAGTCGAATCTTGCAGTGACGGGTGTTTTGGTGCTTGCGTTCATAACGTGCGCCCAGGCGGCACAGCGCGCCGCCCCTGACGGTGCGGTCCAGAACTATCCATCGAGGCCGATCCGCGTCATCGTGCCGCAGGCGCCCGGCGGCAGCAA
>CAZCGD010000011.1:0-2809 GCA_964498105.1 uncultured Streptomycetaceae bacterium | reverse complement strand
GGCGCTGGTCGGCAACCGCCGTATCCCGATCAGGATCACCGGTATCCGGCCGGGAGAAAAGCTGCACGAAGTACTGGTATCGGAAGAAGAAATGCATCACTGCGTCAAGCGCGGCGCATACTACGCGATACGCCCGATGCTGCCCGAGTTGCGCAGCGGCAAGGGGCGTGAAACCAACGCGTTGTCCCGCGAATACAGCTCGGGAGACAACGTGCTCAACATGGCCGAAACGGTCAAGCTGCTCAAGCGCACCCGGCTGATGCTCGACGACCAGGATCCGTCCGGGCGGGATGAGCTGTTACGCTAGGCCGCCGCAACGAATTGACATCCGCCGAGCCCCGATCATGCCCATCAAGGTGATGACCCTCCTCGGCACGCGGCCGGAGGTGATCAAGCTCTCGCGCGTAATCGCCGAGCTCGACCGCCGCGTTTCCCACGTGCTGGTGCATACGGGACAGAATTACGACTACGAGCTGAACCAGGTCTTCTTCGACGTGCTGGGCATCCGCAAGCCGGACCACTTTCTCGAGTGCGCGGGACGGACCGTGGCGGAAACGATAGGCAACGTCATCAGCCGCGCCGACCGCGTCCTCGCGAAAGAAAAGCCCGACGCGCTGTTGCTGCTCGGCGATACCAACAGCTGCCTCGCGGTCATCGCCGCCAAACGCCGCAAGATCCCGGTGTTCCACATGGAGGCCGGCAACCGCTGCTTTGACGAGCGGGTGCCCGAGGAAATAAACCGGCGGCTGGTCGATCACGCGTCCGACATCAATCTTCCCTATACCGAGCATGCGCGCCGCTATCTGCTTGCCGAGGGCGTGAAGCCCGAAACCGTGATCAAGACCGGCTCTCCGATGCGCGAAGTGCTACAGCACTACGCGCCGCGCATCCGGCGCTCCCGCATTCTGCGCACGCTGGGCCTCGCCCCGGGCCGCTACCTGGTGGTGAGCGCGCACCGGGAGGAGAACGTGGACAACCCGCGCAATCTGCGGGGACTCCTCGACTCCCTGGACGCGGCCGCAAAGCGCTATGGCCGCAAGATCATCTTTTCGACGCATCCGCGCACCCGCGCCCGGCTTGCCGGCGCCGGCGCGGGCGGCCCGCGCCGCGCCGGAAAAATAGAGTTCTTGAAGCCGCTCGGTTTCCTCGACTACGTCAAGCTGCAGATGAATGCGTGGTGCGTACTGTCCGACAGCGGCACGCTCACCGAGGAATCGTCCATCCTCGGCTTCCCGGCCGTGATGATCCGGCAGGCACACGAACGTCCGGAAGGCATGGATGAGGCAGCCGTCGTCATGGCCGACCTCAAGCCGGCGCGCGTGGGTGACGCGATCGATCTCGCTGTAGCCCACCACGCAGGCCGCAAGCCGCCGTTCAAGACGGTCACCGACTACACGGCCGACAATGTGTCGCGGAAAGTGGTGCGCATCATCCTGAGCTACACCGATTACGTGAATCGCACGGTGTGGCGCAAGCCGTAGTCCGCGCTCCCTGCCGCAGCATGCGCAGCAGCGACCGCAGGCTCACCCGGACGCTTAAACCGTCAACCCGCTAGCATGGCCGCGCGCGGCGCTATCGGCAGGCTATTCCACTGCTTCGAGAAATATTGAGGACCGGGGTCGGTCATGAAAAGCCTCTGGAGCGAAGCCGAAGCCGCACTTCACGGCACGGACGTGAAATTGCGCGTCTATACCTCGCGCCTGCTCGGCCGCGACACGACGCTGGTCCTGCACGGCGGCGGCAATACCTCGGTCAAGGTGCGCGAGCGCGGACTGTTTGGCGAGAACGAAGATATCCTCTACGTCAAAGGCAGTGGCTGGGACCTCGAGACCATCGAGGCGCCCGGCTTCGCGCCGGTGCGCATGGCGCATCTCGTCAAGCTGTCCCGCCTCGAGGCGCTCAGTGATCCTCAAATGATGAATGAACTGGCGACGCAGGTGACGCGGGCGGGCGCGCCGGCGCCGTCGGTGGAGGCGATCCTGCACGCGATTCTGCCTCACAAGTTCGTGGACCACACGCACGCCGACGCCCTCCTCGCCATCACCAACACGCCCGACGGCGCGCGGCGCGCGCGGGAAATCTACGGCAAGGACACCGTCATCATCCCGTACGTGATGCCGGGCTTCGACCTCGCCCGGCAATGCGCGCGTCAGTTCGCCGCCGAGGCGCGCGCCGACACCATCGGCATGGTGCTGATGAACCACGGTGTCTTCTCGTTCGGCAGCACCGCCCGCGAGGCGTACGAGCGGATGATCACGCTCGTCGGGCGCGCTGAGGCGTATCTCGCGCGCGAGCGCGCCTGGGACTTGCCGCAGCCTGCGGCCGTTGCCCCTCCGGCAGCCCTGCGGCACGAACTCGCTCGCCTGCGGCGGGAAATTTCCGCCTGTGCGGGATTCCCCGTCGTGCTGGCAACCCATGCGGCGCCGCAATACCTCGACTTCGCGCGCCGAAAGGACGTTGCGCTCCTCTCGCAGCAGGGCCCGGCGACGCCCGACCACGTGATACGCACCAAGCGCGTGCCGCTGCTCGGGCGCGACGTCGCGGCCTACGCCGCCGCTTACCGCGAATACTTCGACCGGCACGCGCCCTCGGCAATAGCGCCGAAGACCATGCTCGACCCGGCACCGCGGGTGATCCTCGATCCCGAGTTCGGCCTTGGCTGCGTCGGGCGCACCGCGAAGGACGCGCGCATCGTGCACGATCTCTACGCCCACACCATCGAGATCATCCTGCGGTCGACCGCGCTCGGCGGCTACCGGGCGCTGCCCGAAAAGGACATCTTCGATGTCGAGTACTGGGACCTGGAGCA
>CAZCGD010000010.1:0-10878 GCA_964498105.1 uncultured Streptomycetaceae bacterium | reverse complement strand
GTCGAGGCCGTTGCGGGAGCGGCTCGCGCAGCAGGCGATGATCACCGCTCCCCGCGTGCTGCGCGACACGACCGCAGCTGACGGCACCCGCAAGTGGCTGCTCGACGTCGGCACCGGCAATGCGATCGATTCCGTTTTTATCCCCGAGGAGAAAAGGGGCACGCTGTGCATCTCATCGCAGGCGGGCTGCGCGCTCGAGTGCTCTTTCTGCTCCACCGGCCGCCAGGGCTTCAACCGCAATCTGACGGTGGAGGAAATCATCGGCCAGTTGTGGCTGGCATCACGTTTCCTGCGGGCACGTGATGCCGATACCGGGGACGTGAGGACGGCGCGAAGCAGGGTACCGACGGCGCAAAGCGAGGTAAGGACGGCGCAAAGCGCCGTGGGCGGCATGGGTGAGGGAGTCGCAACAGATAGACCGATCACCAACGTGGTGATGATGGGCATGGGCGAGCCGCTCGCCAATTTCGACAATGTCGTGACGGCAATGCGGCTGATGCTCGACGACCATGCCTACGGCCTGTCGCGCCGGCGCGTTACGCTGTCGACCGCGGGGCTGGTGCCGGGCATCGACCGCCTGCGCGATGAGTGCCCGGTATCGCTCGCGGTATCGCTGCATGCGTCGAACGACGCGCTGCGCGATGAACTGGTGCCGATCAACCGCAAGTACCCGATCAAGGAGTTGCTGGCGGCGTGCCTGCGCTACGTCGCCGTGGCGCCGCGCGGCTACGTGATGTTCGAATACGTGATGCTGACGGGCGTCAACGACAGCGTGGTCCAGGCGCGCGAGCTGGCCGCCCTGGTTAAGAGGGTACCGTGCAAGGTCAATCTGATTCCGTTCAATCCGTTTCCCGGGATACAGTACCAGCGCTCTTCCCAGGAGGCGATCGACCGTTTCCGCGATGTGCTGATGCAGGCCGGGCTCATTGCAACGGTTCGCAAGACCCGCGGCGACGACATCGACGCGGCGTGCGGGCAGCTCGCGGGGCAGGTGCAGGACCGCACCAACCGCACGCGGCGCCGCGAGGGGGAATTGTCCCGATGAGGATTCCAGGCCTGGTGCTGGTGATCGCGGGTCTCGTGCTGCCGGGCTGCGCCACGCAGCAGGTGGACGATCCGATGCTCAAATCGGCTTCCAACACCACGGGGGACGAAACCAACGAGCGGTTGCGGGCGCGTCTCCACACCGAGCTGGCGGCGGGCTATTTCGAGCTCGGCAATATCGGGGTGGCGCTCGAGGAGGTCCGGGAAGCGCTGCGTGCCGATTCGAACTACAGCCCCGCCCACAATGTTGCGGGTCTCGTCTACTCCCAGTTGAAGGAAGACGCCGTGGCCGAGCAAAGCTTCCAGCGCGCCCTGAGCCTCAGTCCGGGCGATTACGACGCCAACAACAACTACGGAGAGTTTCTGTGCCAGCGCAAGCGGGAGGAAGAATCGATCCGCTATTTCCTGGCGGCGGTGCGCAACCCGCTCTATCCGACCCCGGACCGTTCCTACGTCAACGCCGGCGTGTGCTCGCGCCGGCGCGGTGATATGGCGGGCGCGGAGAATTATTTCCTGATAGCGCTGAAGCTGCGCCCGAACCAGGCGCAGGCCCTGTACCAGATGGCCGATATCACCTACGGGCGGCGCGACTACGGCGCGGCAAAGAACTATCTCAACCGCCTGACCAGCGTGGCGCCCGCCTCCGCCGAAGTGCTGTGGCTCGGCGTGCGCGTCGAGCGCCGGCTGGGCGACCGCAATTCGGAGGCGAGCTACGCCCTGCAACTGCGCAACCGGTTTCCGAATTCCAAGGAGGCCCAGGCGCTGCACGCCGGGCAATTCGAATGAGCGTAGCCGGCGACAGCCGGTCCGCCGCAGCCGGCGGAATGACGGACGCCACGCCGGGCACGCGGCTCGGCCGGGCGCGGGAGGCCCAGAACCTGACCGCCGTCGACGTCGCGCGCCGGCTCAAGCTCTCGGTGTGGCAGATCGAGGCGCTGGAGTCCGGCCGCTACGACCAGCTGCCGGGGCCGATCTTCGTCCGCGGTTTCATCCGCAATTACGCGCGTCTGCTCAAGCTCGACCCGGAGGACTTTCTGCACGAGGCCGCGAGCAACCTGCCGCAGGCCACGTCGCGGCCGGAAGCGCCGCCGCCACCGGACATTCCGTTTCCGAACTCCGGGGCCTGGCGCTGGCAGAAATACGCGATCGGGGGCGCCGTTATCGTGGCGCTCCTCGCGGTCTACGAGTTCTACTGGAACGAGCCCGAGAAGGAGGCGGAGCCGCCGGTAGCGGAGGTTTCCAGTCCTCCCGCGCCTCCCACCCCGCAAAAAACTACGAGAGCGCAAAGCGCGCCGCCGGCCGCAACGAGCGCGGTAGCGGCGCCTGCGGCGCGCGATCCGTCGTCCGCCGCAAGCGCGGCGCAGCGTTCAGGCAGGCCTGCTGCCGCCGACGAGCGGGAGCTCAGGTTCGTTTTCGCCGAGGAGTCGTGGGTGGAGATCCGCGACCGCAGCGACCAGACCATCTATTCCCAGCTGAACCGCGCCGGAACCGCCCAGCGCGTTACCGGCGTGCCGCCGCTGACCATCGTGGTGGGCAACGCCCAGGGCGTCACGATGACCTACGCCGGCCAGCCTGTCGATCTTGCGCGTCACACCAAGATCGACGTCGCCCGACTGAGGCTCGAATGAAGTGCTACCAGGAACACGGACCTGCGCCGCGCCGCAGGAGCCGCCAGGTTAGAGTGGGGCACGTCGTGATTGGCGGCGCCGCGCCGATCGTCGTCCAGTCCATGACCAATACCGATACCGCGGACGTGCCGGCGACCGTGAAGCAGGTGGCCGAGCTGGCGCGCGCGGGCTCCGAGATCGTGCGCGTCACGGTCAATAATTCCGAGGCCGCCGCCGCGGTGCCGGCGATCCGCGAGCGCCTCGACGCGATGGGCATCAACGCGCCGCTGGTGGGCGACTTCCATTTCAACGGTCATCGCCTTCTGACCCAGCACCCGGCGTGCGCGGAGGCGTTGGCGAAGCTGCGCATCAACCCGGGTAACGTCGGGCGCGGTTCCAAGCGCGACGAGCAGTTCGCGACCATGATCGAATTCGCCTGTCGCTACGGAAAACCGGTGCGGATCGGCGTCAACTGGGGAAGCCTCGATCCCGAGTTGCTGTCGCGCATGATGGACGAGAATGCGAGACTTACGGAACCGGCGGACGCTGCGGTGGTGACGCGCAGGGCGCTCGTCGCGTCAGCCCTGGAAAGCGCCCGGCAGGCAGAGGTTCTGGGATTGCCGCGCGATTCCGTCATTCTTTCGTGCAAGGTGAGCGGCGTGCAGGACCTGATTTCGGTTTACCGGGACCTGGCGCAGCAGTGCGATTACCCGCTGCATCTGGGCCTCACCGAGGCGGGCATGGGATCGAAAGGCATTGTCGCTTCCACGGCGGCGATGGCCGTGCTGCTGCAGGACGGTATTGGCGACACCATCCGCGTCTCGCTCACGCCCGAACCGGGCGGCGACCGCACCCGGGAGGTGTTGGTAGCGCAGGAAATGTTGCAGACGATGGGGCTGCGCTCCTTCGCGCCGCTGGTGATCGCCTGCCCCGGCTGCGGGCGCACCACCAGCACCTATTTCCAGGAACTCGCCGACAGCATCCAAAGCTGGCTGCGGGCGCAGATGCCGCAGTGGCGGGGGCGCTACCCTGGGGTGGAGGACATGCACGTCGCGGTCATGGGCTGCGTGGTGAACGGGCCTGGCGAGAGCAAGCACGCCAATGTCGGCATCAGCCTGCCCGGGTCGGGCGAGAACCCGGTGGCGCCGGTATTCGTGGACGGAGTGAAAACCGTGACGCTGAAAGGCGACCACATTGCCGCCGAGTTCCAGAAAATCGTCGAGCAGTACGTAGCCAGGAAGTACGCGCAATCGGCCGGTCACCCTCAGCAGTCGAACCAGGATACCGCCCACGTCTGAGTTATTGAGTGATTCAGCGATTGAGTGATTGCTGGTTCGATCATTCACGCGGCCCCGCGCGGAACCGGGTCTGCTGCTAGCTTAATCACCCAATCACCTGATCACGCGATGACATCGAAGCAGATACAGGCAATCCGCGGGATGAATGACATCCTGCCGGACGAATCCCCGCTGTGGGAATTCGTCGAGGACCGCGTGCGCGAGGTGTTTCGCCAGTACGGTTATCGCAACCTGCGCACGCCGATTGTCGAGTTCACCGATTTGTTCGTGCGCGGCGTGGGCGAGGCGACGGACATCGTCGAGAAGGAGATGTATTCCTTCGTCGACTCGATGAACGGGGACAAGTTGTCGCTGCGTCCGGAGGGCACGGCCCCCGCGGTGCGCGCAGCGCTCGAGCACAACTTGCTGCACAACGGGCCGCAGCGCCTGTGGTACAGCGGTCCGCTGTTTCGCCACGAGCGGCCGCAGAAGGGGCGCTACCGCCAGTACCATACGTTCGGCGTGGAGGCGCTGGGGTTTTCCGGTCCGGATATCGACGTGGAGCTGCTGCAGCTGGCGCACCGGCTGTGGCGGGTACTCGGCGTCGACGGCGCGCAGTTGCAGATCAACACCATCGGCAACGCCGCGGAGAGGCGGGCGTTTCGCGCGCAGCTGATCGACTACTTCGAGCGTCACCCGGCGGCGCTCGACGAGGACGCCAGGCGCCGGCTGCACGCCAATCCGCTGCGCCTGCTCGACAGCAAGAGCCCGGCGCTGCAGCCGGTCATCAACGCGGCGCCACGGCTCATGGATGCGCTCGGAGCCGAGTCGCGTGCGAACTTCGAGGCAGTGCAGGCCGGGCTGCGCGAGGCGGGTATCGCGTACACTGTAAACCCGCGCCTGGTGCGCGGCCTCGACTATTACAATCTGACCGTGTTCGAATGGGTCAATGACCGGCTGGGGGCCCAGAACGCGATCTGCTCCGGCGGCCGCTACGACGGCCTGTTCGAGCAACTGGGGGGCAGGGCCACGCCGGGGTGCGGTTTCGGCATCGGCGTCGAGCGCGTGCTGCTATTACTGGAGGACATGGGGCGTGCGGCGGCAGTGCCGGATGTTTACGTCGTGCGTCAGGGAGAAGCGGCTGAGCGGTTCGGTGGGCGGGTGGCGGAGACCATGCGCGACGCGGGGCTGGCCGTGGTAGCGCACTGCGGCGGCGGCAGTTTCAAGTCGCAGATGAAGAAAGCGGATGCCAGCGGCGCACGATTCGCAGTGATCGTCGGCGACGACGAGACCAACGCGGGCGTCGTCAGCGTCAAACCGCTGCGCGAGGACGCGCAGCAGGTCCGCGCATCGATCGCCGAAGCGATCGATTTGATCAAGAAGCGTGATTCGTGATTCGTGATTCGTGATTCGGAACGACTACGTTCCAGTTTCTGGATCTGCTCGATTCACGATTCACGAATCACGATTTACGCAGTTAAGGATATTGAATGGCATACGATCTCGAAGAGCAGGAAAAAATAGACGACCTGAAAGCCTGGTGGCAGGAACATGGCAGGCTGGTGATCCTGTGCGTCGTGGTATTGGTGCTCGCCATCGGGGGTTTCCAGGGCTGGCGCTATTACCGGGATAGCCAGGCGCGGGCGGCCGGCACGCTCTACGAGCAACTGGCGCAGGCTGAACGTACCGGGGACCGTAAAAAGATATGGGAAATTGCCGATCAGATCGTTGGGAATTACGGCTCGACGCCCTACGCTGTGATCGGCGCGCTCTCCGCCGCGCGGGCGAGCTTCGAGGTCGCGGACCTGGCGAAGGCCAAGTCGCATCTCGAGTGGGCGATGCAGCACGCCCGCCAGGACCAGATGCGGGACATCGCGCGCCTGCGCCTCGCCGCGGTGCTGCTCGATGAGAAAAACCACGTGGAGGCGTTGAAGCTCGTCGAGACGAGGCCGGTGGAATCCATGACCGGCCTCTATGCGGACTTGAGGGGCGATATCCTGCTGGCACAGGGTAACGCGGTGGAAGCGCGCAGCGCCTACCAGCTGGCGCTGGACAAGAGCGAAGCGGCGAGCACCTATCGCGCCACCATCCAGTTGAAGCTCGATGCGCTGGGCGAAGTGAATCCGGCTGCGGCGACACCGGCGGCCAGGTAATTCGATAATGCTGTACCAGTCTTTGGGGGGGCTCGCCATGCTGGCGCTGCTGGCCGGCTGCCATAGCGCTCCGGTGCAGAAACCCGCGGAACTGGTCCCGTTCGGGCCCACCGCCGAGTTGAAGATCCTGTGGCAGGGCAGCGTGGATTCGGCGGGGAATAATGTTTACTACCCGGAGGCGTCCGGGAATACCGTTTACGCTGTCGGCGCGGAGGGCATCGTCAACGGGTTCGATGCGGCCAGCGGCAAGACAGTGGTGAGCTTTGAAGCCGGCCAGCGCGTTTCGGGCGGCGTCGGCGTTGGCAACGGCCTGGTGCTGCTCGGCACGCCCAGGGGCGAAGTGCTGGCTTTTGACCGCGACGGCAAGCGGTTATGGAAAACGCAGCTGTCCAGCGAAATCTTGTCCCCGCCACAGGCGCAGGACGGTACCGTGGTGGTGCGCTCCGGCGATAACCGCGTCTACGGGCTGGACGTCGTGAGCGGCAAGCAAAAGTGGGTTTACCAGCGGGCGACCCCCGCGCTGTCAGTGCGCACCAACGCCGGGCTGGTGATCCAGCGCGGCGGAGTATTCGTCGGATTCCCTGGCGGGCGGCTGGTTGCGTTGGCGCTCGGCAACGGCAACGTCGGCTGGGAGGGCGTGGTCGCCATGCCGCGCGGCACTACCGACCTGGAGCGGGTGGCCGACATCACCAGCCTGCCCGTAATCGACGGACAGCAGGTATGCGCCGCGGCGTTCCAGGGGCGGGTGGCCTGCTTCGAAATAGTGCGCGGCACGCTGCTGTGGGCGCGCGATGTGTCAAGCATTTCCGGTATTGGCGCGGATGCGCGCTACCTGTACGTGACCGACGACAGGAATGCCGTGCTGGCTCTGGATCGGGCGCGCGGCGCCAGTATCTGGCGCCAGGACAAGCTGGTGGGCCGCAACGTGAGCGCCCCGCTGGCGCTGGGGCGGCACGTCGTGGTCGGCGATCTCGAAGGCTACGTGCACCTGCTCTCGCGCGAGGACGGCTCCTTCGCGGCGCGCATTGCCACTGACGGCAGCGCTATCGGCGCGCCGCCCCTGGCGCTGGATGCGAGAAGCTTCCTGGTGCAGACCCGCGACGGCGGAGTTTTCGCGATCACTGTCCAGTGATCGCGAATGTTTAATTTTGAATTTTGAGTGTTAAGTTGACTCGAACCCGAGCAACAATGGTTCTTGGAATTCAATTCAACATTTAACATTCAACACTTAACATTCCTGCGTATCCGTGCTCCCAATAATTGCAATCGTCGGCCGGCCGAACGTGGGGAAATCCACGTTGTTCAACCGCATCACCCGCAGCCGCGACGCGATCGTCGCTGACGTGCCGGGCCTGACGCGTGACCGCCACTACGGGCGCGGGCGACTCGGAGCGAAGCCGTATCTCGTGGTGGACACCGGCGGCTTCGAGCCGATGACCAAGACGGGTATCTATCACGAGATGGCGCGTCAAACGCGCCAGGCAGTGGACGAGGCCGACGCGGTTCTGTTCGTGGTGGACACGCGCGCGGGGCTCATGGCGCAGGACCGGGCGGTCGCGGAGGAGTTGCGCAAGAGCGGGCGCCGCATACACCTCGTGACCAACAAGGCGGAGGGCATGAAGGCGGGGATCGCGGGCGCGGAGTTTCACGCGCTGGGAATGGGCGAGCCATTGCCGGTTTCGGCCGAGCACGGCGACAACGTGGCCGATCTCATGGATCTCGTGCTGGCGGAGTTTCCCGACGCGCAGGACTCACAAGTCGAAGACGGTCGCCATCCCAGGATCGCCGTGGTCGGCCGCCCCAACGTGGGCAAGTCCACGCTGGTCAACGCGCTGCTCGGAGAAGAGCGCGTCGTCGTGTTCGACCAGCCCGGCACCACGCGCGATTCGATCCATGTCGAGTTCGAGCGCGACGGACGACGTTATACCCTGATCGACACGGCGGGGCTGCGCCGGCGCGGGCGCGTTTCCGAGGCGCCGGAGAAGTTCTCGGTGACGAAGGCGCTGCAGGCGATCGAAGATGCCAACGTCGTGATCCTGGTCCTCGATGCCCGGCAGGACATTGCGGACCAGGACGCCCATGTCTCCAGCTACGTGCTCGAGGCCGGCCGCGCGCTGGTGGTGGCGGTCAACAAGTGGGAGCGATTGCCGGAGGACGAGCGGGACCTGGTCAAGCGCACGCTTCTGCGCAAGCTCGATTTTCTCGATTTTGCCCGCCTGCATTTTATTTCCGCCCTCGAGGGGCGCGGCGTGGACCCGCTCATGAAATCGGTAGACGAGGCCTACGCGGCGGCGATGGCGCGGTTGCCCACCCCGCGCCTCACTCGCGTGCTGGAGCAGGCGGTGCAGCAGCAGCCGCCGCCCCGCGCGGGATTGAACCGGCCCAAGCTGCGCTATGCCCACCAGGGCGGGGTCAACCCGCCCCGTATCGTGATCCATGGCAGCGCCCTCAAGCGAGTGCCGGACAGTTATCGCCGTTACCTGGAACGTTTTTTCAGGGAAGCTTTCAAATTGCAGGGTACCCCGCTGCGGGTGGAGTTCCGCTCGGGTCTCAATCCCTACGTCAGGCGCACCGGAAAACGACGGTAACCCCATGGCGCAACGGAAAAACATCGAGTAGCATAACAACCCCAAGAAAAACACGAGGTAAACATGAGCAACAAAGGGCAGCTGCTACAAGACCCGTTTCTCAACACCCTGCGCAAGGAGCACATCCCGGTGTCCATCTACCTGGTGAATGGCATCAAGCTCCAGGGGCAGATCGATTCCTTCGACCAGTATGTGGTCTTGCTCAAGAACACGGTTACGCAGATGGTTTACAAGCACGCGATCTCGACCGTGGTCCCGGCGCGGCCCGTCAGCCTCCCACTGGACCAAAGCGCCGACAGTTGAGCGGTTGCGGTCTATTCCTTGATGCTTGATCGTCCCCGTAACGGCACCGAAGCGGTGCTGGTCAGCCTCGATTTCGGCGAGGCCGGCTATGCGGAGGTCACGCAGGAAATCCACGAGCTTGCGAAGAGCGCGGGACTCGACGTCCGCGCGCTGGTCAAGGGCCGGCGTACGCGCCCTGATGCGGCGCTGTACGCGGGCAAAGGGAAGGTGGAAGAGCTGGCGCAGACGCTCGTCGCGGCGGGCGCGCGCCTTGCCGTATTCAACCACGAGCTGTCGCCGGCGCAGGAACGCAACCTCGAGCGAGCGCTCGACTGCCGCGTGGTGGACCGGGTGAGCCTGATCCTCGACATATTCGCCCAGCGCGCGCGCACCCACGAGGGCAAGCTGCAGGTCGAACTGGCCCAGCTGGAGCATCTTTCGACCCGGCTGGTGCGAGGCTGGACCCACCTGGAGCGGCAGAAAGGCGGCATCGGGTTGAGAGGGCCGGGCGAAACCCAGCTTGAAACCGACCGGCAGCTGCTCAGGAAGCGCGTAAAAATACTAAAGGACAGGCTGGAAAAGGTACAGTCGCAGCGCGAGATTCAGCGCCGGTCGCGCGACCGCAACCACCTGTTCACGGTTTCCATAGTCGGTTACACCAACGCCGGCAAGTCCACCTTGTTCAACCGCCTGACCCGCGCCGGCGTCTACACTGCCAACCAGCTGTTTGCGACGCTGGATACCACCACGCGTCGCGTGCATACTGGAAACGGCGCCCGTGTCGTGCTGTCTGACACGGTCGGCTTCATCCGCAAGTTGCCGCATACCCTGGTCGCGGCTTTCCGCGCCACCCTGGAGGAGACCATCCACGCCGACCTGCTGCTGCACGTGGTGGACGCCAGCAGTGACGACCGCTCCGCGCAGATCGAAGCGGTCAACGAGGTGCTGGCGGAGATCGGCGCGCAGGCGATCCCGCAGGTGCTGGTAATGAACAAGATTGATCTCACGGCGCTGCCGCCGCGGATCGAACGCGATGAATATGGTAGAATTTCGCGTGTCTGGGCGAGCGCACAGACGGGCGCGGGCGTGGAGTTTATCCGTCTCGTGCTCGAAGAAGGCGCAGGCTCCGCTCCGACTCCCACGGAACTCGACAACACCGCCGCAGCGTAGGACTGAATATATCCGTCATGATGGGTTATCTGAATAATTTTCGCGACTTCGTGCGAGACCGTTCGCTGCGCCTGCTCGGCGTCCTGATGTCGCTCAACGATCCGCAATGGGGGCGGCGTCCCAACCAGGGGCCACCCGACCTCGACGCAATCTGGCGCGACTTCAACCGCAAGTTGAACGGCTTGTTCGGGCGCCGCGGCGGCAATGGCGGCGACAATCCAGAAGGCCCCGACGCGAAAAAGATCGGCGGCGGAGCGGGGCTCCTGCTCGGCCTGATAGTCGCGGCGTGGCTGGCGAGCGGCTTCTACATCGTCACCGAGGGCCAGGTCGGCGTGGTGCTGCGATTCGGCAGATTCGTGGAATCCACCACCCCGGGGCTGCGCTGGCATTATCCTTATCCGGTTGAATCCAGGGAAATCGTCAATGTCTCCCAGGTGCGCACGGTGGAGGTCGGCTACCGCAACAACGTCAAGAGCAAGGTGGAAAAAGAGTCGCTGATGCTGACCGACGACGAAAATATAGTCGACGTGCAGTTTGCCGTGCAGTACATCCTGAAGAACGCGAACGATTTCCTGTTCAACAACCGCTCGCCGGACGATGCGGTGCTGCAGGCGGCGGAAACCGCCATCCGCGAGATCGTGGGCAAGAGCAGCATGGACTTCGTGATTTTCAGGGGCCGCGCCGAAGTGGCGGTGCAGGCCCAGAAACTCATGCAGGAGATCCTTGACCGATACGGCACCGGCATCAGCATCAGCAC
>CAZCGD010000009.1:0-4991 GCA_964498105.1 uncultured Streptomycetaceae bacterium | reverse complement strand
CGCCACGGGCCGCGAGCAACTGCGCGTCTCGCGCCTCGCGATGGACGTCGTCGGCTCCACCACCGACTTCACCAAGGACCCCAAGTTCGCCGGCGTAAAAGCGGGCAAGACCTGGTACAGCGCGGTGTATTTCCGCAAGGAAACCGAGCCGTACATGACGATCGCCCGTCCCGCCGGGGGAGCGGGCGGGGGCATCACCATCGCCGAGGTCAACCTCAAGTTCGTGTGGGAAGTCGTCTCGCGCATCCAGATCGGAGCCGCGGGCCTGGCCTTCGTCGTGAGTGCCGACGGCACGCTGATCGCGCACCCCGACATCAGCCTGGTGCTGCAGAAGTCGGACCTGTCAAAGCTCGTGCAGGTGGCGGCGGCTCAACGTGGCGAGGGCGATGGCATGCCGATCGCGCGCAACTTGAAGGGCGAGGAAGTGCTGACCGCGCACGCGGGCATCCCGACGCTCAACTGGACGGTGTTCGTCGAGCTGCCGTTGGTGGAGGCCTTCGCGCCCCTCTACGCGTCCATCCTGCGCATAGGTCTTCTGCTGCTTGGCGGGCTCGTGCTCTCGGTGCTGGCGAGCGTCTACCTCGCGCGCGTCATGGTCACTCCGATCCGCACCATCCAGGCCGGCGCGGCGCGCATCGGCGCGGGCCAGCTCGACCAGCGCATCGAGGTGCACACCGGCGACGAACTGGAGGCGCTCTCCGAGCAGTTCAACAAGATGGCCAGCGACCTGAAGGCGTTCTACGCGGGCCTCGAACTCAAGGTGGAGGAAAGAACGCGCGAATTGAGCGAGACGCTGGAACAGCAGACCGCGACCGCGGAGATCCTGCGCGTGATCAGCGGCTCGCCAACCGATACCCAGCCGGTGTTCGACGCGATCGTGAAGAGCGGCGTGCACCTGTTCGGCGGCATGAACGTGACGCTCCGGCTCGTGAAAGGGGATCACAGCGAAGCGGTGGCAGCCAATCTGCCCCTTCGCGAGACCGATAGCGGATTCTCCATGCCACTTGACGATGAACGTCAACCTCCCTCGCGGGCTTTGCGGCGCCGGGAAGTCGTGCAAATCCCGGACATTCGCGTCGCGGAAGAATGGGTTAGTCCGACCTCCAGGCAACGAGCCGAGCAGACCGGGTGGCGCGCCATCATGATCGCCCCCATGCTGCGGGAAGACAAGGCGATCGGCACGATTGGTGTATCCCGCGCAACGCCGGGGCTGTTCACGGACAAGCAGATCGCGCTGCTCAAGACCTTCGCCGATCAGGCGGTGATCGCGATCGAGAACGTGCGGCTGTTCAACGAGACCAAGGAGGCCCTGGAGCGGCAGACCTCGATCGCCGAGATTCTGCGCGTGATCAGCAGCTCGCCCACCGACGTAAAGCCGGTTCTCGAAGCGGTCACGCACCGCGCGGCGCAATTGTGCGATGCGCCGGACGCGCGCCTGTTCCTGGCGGATGGCGACACTTTGAGGTATGTCACCGGCTTCGGAGAGCTAAAAGGCGTCGTCCAGTCCCTGCCTTTGACGAGGGCTACCGTTGTGGGCCGTGCAGTTATTGACCAGTCGGTCGTGCACATCGAAGACCTCGCCGCCGTTCTGGAAGAGTTCCCGGATGTGCGCGGGCCGCAGCAGCAATTCGGGAATCGGACCACGCTCGCCGTGCCGCTGTTGCGGGAGAACCAGGCGTTCGGGGCAATCCTGATGCGGCGGCGGGAGGTGCGTCCCTTCAGCGAGAAGCAGATCGAGCTGGTCAGGACTTTCGCCGACCAGGCGACGATTGCGATCGAGAACGTGCGGCTGTTCAACGAGATCCAGGACAAGAGCCGGCAGCTCGAGGTCGCCAACAAGCACAAGTCGGAGTTTCTCGCCAACATGTCGCACGAGCTGAGAACGCCGTTGAACGCGATCATCGGCTTCTCGGAAGTGCTGATCGAGCGCATGTTCGGCGAGATGAACGCGAAGCAGGAGGATTACCTGAAGGACATCCATTCCTCCGGCAAGCACCTGCTTTCCCTCATTAACGACATCCTCGATCTCTCCAAGATCGAGGCCGGGCGCATGGAGCTGGATCTGTCGGAGTTCAACCTGCCCGCGGCGCTCGCCAACGCGATGACGCTGGTGCGCGAACGCGCGCACACCCACGGCATCGCGCTCGAACTGAAGGTTGCCCCCAGCATCGGCGAGATCCGGGCGGACGAGCGCAAGGTCAAGCAGATCGTGCTGAACCTCCTCTCCAACTCGGTGAAGTTCACCCCGGACGGCGGGCGCGTGAACGTGGCTGCCCGGATGAACGGCGAGGCGGTCGAGATCGCGGTGACGGACACCGGCGTCGGCATCGCGCCGCAGGACCAGGAGGCGGTGTTCGAGGAGTTCCGCCAGGTCGGGCGCGATTACACCACCAAGCAGGAGGGCACGGGCCTGGGGCTGGCGCTCACGCGCCGCTTCGTGGAACTGCACGGCGGGAAAATCTGGCTCGAGAGCAAGCCGGGCAAGGGCTCGACCTTCACCTTCACGCTGCCGCTGAACCGGCAGGTGTAAGACTTGGCCACGGAATCACGCGGAAACATACGGAATGAAGAGCAAGAACACCTTAGCCACGGAAACACACGGAAACACACGGAAAGATCAAAAAAACCAAACAAGAGAAGTTCTGTGTTGTTTTTTCCGTCCATGTGGTTCCGTGTGTTTCCGTGGCTAATACTTGCTCTTGATCTTTCTTCTATGTCCGTGTGCTTCCGTGTGTTTCCGTGGCTAGTGTTTGCCTTTGATCTTTGCTCTATGAAATTCTCTGAGCATGCCGTGTGTTTCCGTGGCTAAATCTTGACTTGGATTAACATCATGAGCCTCATCCTGATCGTCGAGGACAACGAAAAAAACCTGAAGCTGGTGCGCGACGTGCTGCAGGTGAAGGGCTACGAAACGCTCGACGCCGGCACGGCGGAGGACGGGCTGAAGATCGCCGCCGAACGCACGCCCGATCTCATCCTGATGGACATCCAGCTCCCCGGCATGAATGGCATCGACGCGTTGAAGGCGCTGCGCGCTAACCCGGCGACCGCGGCGATCCCGGTGATCGCGATCACCGCCTCGGTCATGCAGCAGGACCGGCAGGAGATCATCCGCGCCGGCTTCAACGGCTTCATCGAGAAGCCGATCAATTTGCGCATTTTCCTCGACACCGTGCAGAAAGCCACGCAGGCGGGGAAAACATGAGCGCTGCCCCGAAGATCCTGGTGGTGGACGACACGCCGCTCAACTTGAAGCTGCTCGGCGACCTGCTGACGGTGAAGGGCTATTCGGTGACGACCGCCGCTAACGGCGAGGAGGCGCTCGTCAAGGTTGCCGCGGAGCATCCCGACCTGGTGCTGCTCGACGTCATGATGCCGGGGCTGTCGGGCTACGACGTCTGCCGCAGGATCCGCGAGGATCCCCGGACCGCCCTGCTGCCGGTGGTGCTGTGCACCTCGCTCGACCCGCAGCAGGAGCGCGTGAAGGGTATGGAGGCGGGGGCGGATGACTTTCTCAACAAGCCGGTCAACCAGGCGGAGTTGTTCGCGCGCGTGAAGTCGCTGCTGCGCGTGAAGTCGCTGCAGGACAAGGTCGTGCACCAGGCGGACGAGCTGCGCGACTGGAACGCGAAGCTCGAAGAGCGCGTGCGCGAGCAGGTATCGCAGCTCGAGCGGCTGTCGCGCCTCAAGCGCTTCGTCTCACCCAAGGTGGGCGAGCTGATCCTGGCCGGCGAGGTGGACGACCCCTTGAAGACCCATCGCCGCGAGATCACGGTGGTATTCACCGATTTGCGCGGCTTTACCGCGTTCGGGGAATCCGCCGAGCCGGAAGAAGTCATGGGCGTGCTGCGCGATTACCACGCCACGCTCGGCAACATCGTCGTGAAGCACGACGGCACCATTGAGCACTTTGCCGGCGACGGCGTGATGATCCTGTTCAACGACCCGATCCAGCTGGATGAGCCCGAGCTCGCAGCGGTGCGCATGGCGATCGAGATGCGCGACGCCGTCGGCAAGCTCGTGGCCGAGTGGAAAAAGCGCGACCACGACCTGGGTTTCGGCGTCGGCGTGGCGAACGGCTACGCCACGATGGGCGTGATCGGCTTTGAAGGCCGCCGCGATTACGGCGCGATCGGCCCCGTCTGCAATCTCTCGGCCCGCCTCTGTTCGGAAGCAAAGGCCGGCCAGGTCCTGGTTTCCCAGCGGGTGTACGGCAGGATCGAGGCCGGCGTCACCGCGGAGCCGGCGGGAGAGGCGGTGCTGAAGGGATTCCACCGCCCGGTGCCCCTGTACAACGTGACCGCGCTGAAGTAGCTACCGCTTCGCAGCTACCCCCTCACCCTGTTAGAAAACATTAGCCACGGAATCACACGGAACCACACGGACATAGAACAAAGATCAAGAGCAAGTATTAGCCACGGAAAAACACGGAAGCACACGGACGGATAAAGAAACACAAAAAACCTTCTGTTTGGGTTTTGAAATGTCCGTGTGTTTCCGTGTGTTTCCGTGGCTAAATTGTCTTTGACTTGATTCCCTGCGCTTCCGCGGCTTAGTTGTTCCTGTGGCTGATTCTGTTCTACGGCAGTACTTGCACCGACGGCGTCGCCCTGATGTCCGACGCGGACTTGTTGAGATTCACCAGTTGATGCAGCACGGACAGGATCTCGATCGTGTGGTCCTTCGGCTGCGCGTTGCCCGCCCCGCCTGACCCGTCCGTTCGCGGCGCGCTGTCCAGGGAGTTGTAGTTGGCGACGGAGTAATTTCTGTCCCGGTACGCCAATGAGAAGCGCGCGTTGCCCGGGTCGCCGTCCAACCGGAAAAAGATGTCGTTGCAGCCGGGGCCGGGGTCGTCGGGGCAGTAGCCGAACGTGACCGGGGTATTCAACGTCAGCTTGGGCCGCGGCTCGCGCTCAAGGTAGTTCCTGACCTCGTCCTGGTACTGGACCAGGTCGCCGAGGAACTGGAAAATCTCGCCGACCGACCGGATG
>CAZCGD010000008.1:0-5101 GCA_964498105.1 uncultured Streptomycetaceae bacterium | reverse complement strand
TTGTACGGCACGTGGACCATTTCGACCTGCGTCATGAGCATCAGCAGCTCGGTCGCGAGATGCGAGGCTGTACCGATGCCGCCGGAACCATAGGTCAACTGACGAGGCTGTGCCCGCGCCTGCGCAATCAACTCTTTCATTGAGCCCGCGGGCACCGCGGGATGCACCACCACGACATTGGGCTGCCGGCCGAGCAGCGTGACGGGCGCAATGTCCTTCAACGTGTCGTAAGGCAGTTTCGGGATCAGGGTGGCGTTCACCGCGAGGCTGATGTTGTTGACCAGCATGGTGTGGCCATCGGGCGGCGCCTTGCTGGTGATATCAGTACCGAGGGTGCCGCCGGCACCGCCGCGGTTGTCCACGACCACTGGCACGCCGAGGACATCGTTTAGCCGCTGCGCCACGATCCGTCCGACGATATCGTTGCCGCCTCCCGGCGGGAACGGGACAATGAAGCGAACTGGCCGATTCGGATAGGCCTGAGCCGCGGCAGGAAACGTCTGGACCAGGGCGGAGATGCCGATCGCCGCTGCGACCAATGGCTTGAGTCCGTGCATGCATTGCTACCTGTCTCGTGGTAAATCAGGGAAGCATGCGCCTCGAACGATTTCAATCGCGTGACTGGCGCTACTACTCACTACTCACTACTCACTACTCACTACTCACTACTCACTACTCACGCCCTAATCGCCGGTGGGCATCATGCGAAATTCCAGGACCTTTGCGGACCTGCCCAGCGCTTCGGCGAGCTCCCGCGCGCGCGTCTCATGCTTCGCCTTGATCACCATCTGGTACTCGAAGCATCGCGGCTCTGCTCTGCTTGCGTAATTCAGGTTGGCAACCGAAAAACCATGATCCAGGAGGAAGCGCCGAAGTTCTTCCTCGTCCATCCCTCCATCCCGCGGAAAGCGCACCACCAGGTGGGCGAAGAACTCGCCCGGCACCTTGGCCTCGATCCAGCGGAACACGGAGAGCGTGCCGAGGGTTAGCAGGGTCGTGACGATCAGGGGAAAATAGAATCCGATCCCGGCAAGGATGCCGATCGCAGCCGTGATCCAGATCGAAGCGGCGGTGGTGAGCCCCCGGACGGTCAACCCCTCCTTGAAGATCACGCCGGCGCCAAGAAAGCCGATGCCGGTCATGATGCCTTGCGCCATGCGCGTCGGGTCGAGGTTCACACTGCCCGTGAACGCCTCGGGATACCAGTGGCTCTGGTAAATGGTTATCAGCATCAGCGCGCTTGAGGCAACGCATACCAGCGTGTGGGTGCGGAAGCCCGCCGGCCGGCCGTGATAGCTGCGCTCGAAGCCGATCAGCCCGCCCGCGGCGAGCGCAACCAGCAGGTGCTCAAGTATGACGAGATAGTCTTGTTGCATTGGCGTCAGTGTAACAAAACTGCGATAAACCGTGACATGGTACTGCGTGACGTGATACTGCGTGACGTGATAGAGCGAGCTTTGTAACGCGCCTTACCGATCCCGCTTCACCATGTCACGCCCCACCATGTCACGCAGTACCATGTCACGCCGTTCCATGTCACGCTCTTGGGAAAATTGGTCAGGGTGGTGAGATTCGAACTCACGACCTCGTGCGCCCAAGGCACGCGCGCTACCCAGCTGCGCCACACCCTGAATGAATCTGGAGTCCAGATTCATTATTGTACTGCACGTTGGTAGGAGGAGGAAAAAGTACTCCCCTCCTGCCCGAGGAGGGGTGGCGCCGAAGGCGACGGGGTGGTGGGAGCGCGTGCCGAGAAGCGTTGCAATCGTCTTTAATTACTATCGAATAATTTCGTCCGGTGCTTCATCTCCAGACACCCGCCCGTTGAGCGGCGGATTCCGTCCGGCTCGAACCGGCGGACTTATTCCGGCACTACGTGTCCGGAATAAGGAGTGGTAGGCCGCCGGGGACTTGAACCCCGAACCTCCGGATTAAGAGTCCATTGCTCTACCAGTTGAGCTAGCGACCCACTCGGGAATGCGCCCGATCCTGCAATGCTTCCGAATCGTACGCGCAAGGGGGCGTATTCTCCGTCGGTACGCCTGCCAGCGTCAACTCCGCACTGTGGACCGCATCCGCGCCGATGCATCGGCTACAATGCGCGCTTTCTAAACGAACACCCAGCCGACATGATGCAATCCAATTGGCGAACGCCGCTGGTATTAATGATCTGCAGCGGCGCCATTCTCACCCTGTCGCTCGGCACGCGGCACAGCTTCGGCCTGTACCTGCAGCCGATGACGCTCGACCTCGACTGGAGCCGGCAGACCTTCGCCTTCGCGCTGGCGCTCCAGAACCTGGTCTACGGACTGGGGACGCCGTTCGCCGGCATGATCGTCGACAAGTACGGAACGGCACGGGTGCTGATCGGCGGCACCCTCCTCTATGCGCTGGGAATCGCGCTGATGGCTTTTTCCACGACGGGGTTGGAATTCAGCGTAAGCGCGGGGCTGCTGGTGGGCATCGGGCTCTCCTGCAGCGGCTTCAGCACCGTCTTCGGCGTGGTCGGGCGCGCCTTCCCGGCCGAGAAACGCACGCTGGCGCTCGGCATCACCGGCGCCGCGGGCTCGTTCGGGCAATTCCTGATGCTGCCCTACGGCCAGACGCTGATCAACCAGATAGGCTGGCACAACGCGCTGCTGGTTTGCGCGCTGACCATCCTGCTGATCCTGCCGCTCTCGTCCGCGCTGGTGGAAAAAAACAAGGCGCAGCCTGAAGGGCAGAAGCAATCCATACCCGAGGCGCTGCGCGAGGCGTTCGGCCACAGCGGCTTCGTGCTGCTGTGCTCGGGCTACTTCGTGTGCGGCTTCCAGCTCATGTTCATCTCGGTGCACTTCCCGGCTTATATCATCGACCAGCGCATGACGCCGGACACCGGCATGATGGCGCTGGCGCTGATCGGCCTGTTCAACATCTTCGGCACCTACCTATGGGGCTGGCTCGGACAGCACCATACCAAGAAGCACGTGCTGTCCGCGCTCTACTTCACGCGGGCGCTGGTGTTCGCGATCTTCGTCATGCTCCCGGTCACCCCGTTCTCCGTCTACCTGTTCGCCGCCGCCATCGGTTTCCTGTGGCTCGGCACGGTGCCGGTAACCAGCGGCTTGATCGCCCAGATTTTCGGCGTGAAGTACCTCGCGACATTGGGCGGTATTGCCTTCCTGTTCCACCAGGTCGGCAGTTTTCTCGGCGTGTGGCTCGCGGCCTACCTGTTCGACAACACCGGCTCCTACCGGCTGATGTGGTTGCTCACGATCGCGCTCGGCATCCTCGCGGGACTCATCAACCTGCCGATCAACGACAAGCAAATCATCAGGCCGGCGCTGAAGCCCGCCTGATCAGATAGAGCGTGACGTGGTGAAGCGTGACTTGGTGAACCGTGACATGGTGAAGCGTGACTTGATGAGGCGTGGCCTCCCCTCACCCCAACCCTCTCCCAAGTGGAGAGGGGGAAGTTTGTTAGGGAAAGCCGATTTCTAATATTCCCTCTCCCCCGGTTGGGGGAGAGGGATAGGGTGAGGGGGCTCGACTCTCTCGTCTTAGCGTCACGCAGTATCACGTCACGCCGTTCCACGTCACGCCGTAACACGTCACGCCCCACCACGTCACGCAGTTTCAGATTCCTTCGCTGCTTCCGCCAGCAGCCACTTGCGAAATGCCGCAACCGCCGGGCGGCTGGCGGAATCTTCGCTGCTCACCAGGTAGTAGGCGGACACGAGCGGCACGCGGAGCGCGAAAGGGGTTACCAGGCGCGCGGCATTGAGGTCGGACTCCGCGAGCACCGGCATCGTCGCCACCACGCCATGCCCCTCGGCGGCGGCCTCGAACGCGAGCACAGCGTGGCTGAAATGGGGCCCCCGCTTCAGGTCCAGGCCTTCCAGTTTCGCCGCCTTCAGCCACAAGTCCCAGAACGGCGCGCCGTCGTAGAGCTCGCCCGTATCGTCGTGCAGCAGCATCTGGTGCCGGAGATCCACGGGCTTGAGCAGCGGGTGCTCGGGATCGGTGAGCAGGCGCGGGCTGCAGATCGGGGTAATGGTGAGCGGGAACAGCTTGTCCACCTTGAACCCCGGATAGTCGCCGCGACCGTACAACATCGCCACGTCGGAATCAGCGAGCCAGTCGTCCACCGTCGCGCGCTCCGCCGTCGCCGCCCTTCTCCCGCCGTCGGCTGATTGCCGCATGCGCGCCGAGACGCGCACGTCGATGTCCGGGTACGCATCGAGAAAACGATGCAGCCGCGGCATCAGCCAGCGGGCGGCGAAGGAAGGCGCCGCGCTCACCGTCAGCATGCCGCCGCCCCGGTGCGCGCGCAGGCGTTCCACCGCCTGCGCCAGGTTGTCGAAACCCTCGCGCAGCTTGGGCAGGCACGCGCGCGCGGCCTCGGTCAGATCGAGGGCGCGGTTGTGCCGGTGGAACAGCGGCAAGCCGAGGTAAACCTCCAGCGCCTTGATCTGGTGGCTTACCGCCGCGGGCGTGACGCTCAACTCGGCTGCGGCTTTTTTCACACTCAGATGGCGTGCAGCGGCCTCGAACGCCTTCAGAGCATTAAGCGGGGGCAGGCGGCTAGCCATATGAATTAGTATTTCTATACTGAAAGGTGATTATATATCATCTATTGCAATGCAACATACTGCCTATACCTATGTCTACACTTACACATAGACTCATGTAGTTAGATGACACATCTAGTACGTGACTTAATTCAGATTTTAGCATAGGAAAGGAAAGTTACCATGAGAAAATATAATGAAAGAGCCGTTGATTCAGCCATTTACGCCCGCATCAGCGAGGCGCGCATGAACGAATCCGACCGCCACAGTGCGCTCAGCACCCTGCGCAGCGCGGAGTTGATCGTGGGCGCGATCGTGTGGGTGCAGGAAAAGTTTGCGGCGCTCGGGCACTACTTCTTGAAGCCCAGCCTTAAACACTAAAGAGTTCGTCTTTACCGGGGACCCCTCCTCCCCCCGGTCAAAGGCTGCGCAAGCAGCCTTTTTCAAACGCGGCGGTAACCCCGCCGCGTTTTTTTGTACCCGGTCGCGTCGCTGACTGGCTACAGCGCTAGTCGCAACAAAACAACCTGTTGAAACAACCGCGCGATCGG
>CAZCGD010000007.1:0-3517 GCA_964498105.1 uncultured Streptomycetaceae bacterium | reverse complement strand
CGCAGGACCGACAACACTCCAAATGCGCCGAAAATAGAGCGTGCAGGTCACGGCGGTTCCCTGGCAGGGGATGCCGAACTTCGAATGCCGAAAGGTTCCTGACACCTTTTCCGGTCAGGTGGACATAATGTATAATTACACCTAGACATATATGGAGCATGCACGCATGAAGGCCACCATTGTTGATCTCAGATACCGCATGAACGACGTCCTGAAGGCGCTCGAGCGAAGCGAGGACGTCAATATTCTCTACCACGGGCGAGTGAAGGGCATATTGACGACGAAGCGGCCGCGCCCGACCGGAAAAGTGGCCGAACATGCATTCTTCAACATGCGCCGCCGCAAGGGTTCCGTCGATAGTGCCATGGAAGCACTGCGAGGCGGTCGCTACCGTGATCTTTGATACCGACATTTTTATCTGGATTCAGCGGGGAAGCGCCAAGGCTGCACGCGCAGTCGAGCGGGAGGATGAACGCCTTCTGTCGGTGCAGACTTATATGGAGCTGCTGCAGTGTGCGGAGAACAGGCAGCAGCACATGCACACCAAGAGCTTCCTCGCGGACTTCGGCTTTCGCACACTGCCACTCACCGAGAACATTGGACATCGGGCGGCTGTTTATATCGAGGAATATGGCCTGTCACATGGGCTGCGCGCGGGTGACGCGATCATCGCGGCAACGGCAACGGAAACTAACCTGGTCCTGTGCAGCAGCAATGCAAAGCACTTCCGGCCAATCAAGGATCTGAAACTAAGCATCTTTCGGCCGTAAAGGGTGAGGCGAGAGAAAAGATGTGCATCCTCTTTAACCATCAGCGTTTATCCGCGTTTATGCCGTTACAACCGCCGCAAGGCCGAGACCAGGCCACTTGATTCACTGCACCTGACATAGCGATCAAGTCACGGAAGCACAGGTTGTAACGGCATTTATCTGCAGCTGAAGTTTCTGATTTTTGATGCATGCTCGTAATACAACACCGAGGAAGCCATGATCTCTTTCTTGCTACGCGTCAGTTGCTACGGTATTCGCACGAAGATTACGATCGCGGCCCTGATGCTGCCGTTGGGCGCGATGGCGGCGGCGCCGGCTCACCCGCAGAGGGAGCCGGCGCCTGCCGAGAGAATTGAAATGGCGCCGGTCGTCATCGACGGTGAATTACTGTTCATGTTACGCGGCATTTCGAGCTACCCGGCGAAACAGCGTGCCGCTGAGGTCGCCGAAAGTATCAGGGCCATCGCGAGCGACGAGTCTGTCCCAGTATCCGAGCTCCGGGTGGTGGAGACCCAGGAGCGGTCGGAGATTCGTGCGGGTGAGCGGCAGATCATCCGGGTAGTCGATGCCGATGCCAAGGCTGAACAGGTGGGGAACCGCCAGAAGTTGGCCGAGTCTTACAAAGCCAACGTTGCAAAAGCCATCGAGCGTCACCGTCACGAGCGCAGTGGCGACTATCTGCGGGCGCAAGGTATTCACGCCGCGATCGTAATCGGGCTCCTTGTCGCATTGCTGTTCGCAACGCGTTGGCTGTTCCGGTGGATGGAAAGAGCGGTAGAGCGTCATTTCCAGTCCCACTTCCAGGAAATGGAAGCAAGATCGTTCAAGCTGCTTTCCGTGGAAGAGCTCAAAAGCGCCTGGCACAACGGGCTGCGGGCGGTTCACTTCCTCGTCGGTTTGGTGCTGGTCATTGCCTGCCTCAACTACGCCTTGAGCCTGTTTCCCTGGACGCGGCCGATCGCGCGGCGCGGGGCGGACCTGCTCCTCGACCCGCTGCGTACGATGTGGGACGGGCTCGTCGATACCTTGCCGGGACTGATATTCATCGCGATTCTCATCGTCATCGCGCGCTACGTCCTGAAGCTCATCCAGCTCTTCTTCAGCGGCATCGCGAACGGCACGATCAAGCCGGCGGGATTTGAACAGGAGTGGGCGTGGCCGACCTACCGTCTGCTGCGGTTCGCGGTGATTGCCTTCGCCCTGGTCATTGCTTATCCCTACATCCCGGGTTCGGATTCCGAGGCGTTCAAGGGCGTCTCACTCTTTCTTGGCCTGCTGATGTCGCTTGGCGCGGCTTCGATGGTCGCCAACAACCTTGCCGGCTACGCGCTGATCTACCGGGGCGCGTTCAAGGTCGGAGACCGGATCAAGGTGGGCGACGTAGTGGGTGACGTTCTTGCAATGCGCCAGCAAGTGACGCAACTGCGGACCCCGAAGAATGAGGAGGTCACCATCCCGAGTTCGATGATCCTGAACAGCCACGTGATCAACTATAGTTCGCTCGCCCGCGAGAAGGGACTCATCTTGCACACCACGGTCGGCATCGGCTACGAGACGCCGTGGCGGCAGGTCGAGGCGATGCTGATCGAGGCGGCGAACCGCACGGAGGGCATGTTGCGCGAGCCGCCGCCATTCGTATTGCAGAAAAGCCTGGGTGACTTTTGCGTGACCTACGAAATCAACGTCTATTGCGATAGCCCGCAGGAGATGGCAAAGCTCTACACGGCGCTCCATCGGAACATCCTGGACGTCTTCAACGAGCACGGCGTGCAGATCATGACGCCGGCCTACGAAGGCGATCCCGGGCAGCCCAAGGTGGTGCCGAAGGACCAGTGGTACGCCGCGCCCGCGAAGGCGCCGGGCGCCAAGTAATGAGTGATGAGAAAAAGGGGGCGCACACATTAATTCTGAAAAGTGTGCGTCCCCTTTAACCTCTTGGTAAATCATCGCGGAGCCAGGGAGTGGGGGGCGCTTTGCGGCGCTGAGCGCCGAGGATCTGGCGAAGCTCGCGCAGAATCCGATCGCCAATCTCATCAGCGTGCCGTTCCAGAACAACACCAACTACAACACCGGGCCGCAGAATGGCACGCAGAACATCCTGAATATCCAGCCGGTGATCCCGGTCACGCTGAACAAGGATTGGAACCTGATCACCCGCACCATCATCCCGGTGATCTCGCAGCCGGCTTTCACGCCCACGCAGGACCGCGAGAACGGCGTCGGCGATGTTCAGATCTCGGGGTTCCTGTCCCCGGCCAATGCCGCGGGCCTGATCTGGGGGGTGGGCGCGATTGCGCAATTGCCGACCAACACGGTTGACAGGCTGGGCAACGACCGCTGGGGCCTCGGGCCGACGGCCGTGGCGCTGCGGCTGGAGAAGGGCAGCCCGTGGGTGTATGGAGCCCTCGTCAACAACGTGTGGTCGGTCTCGAGCTCGAGTTCCGACCCGGCGTACAACAACTTCCTGCTCCAGCCGTTCCTGAACTACAACTTTCCCGGTGGCTTTTACCTCACCTCCGCGCCGGTCATTACCGCGGACTGGAAGGCCGACAGCAGCCAGCGCTGGACCGTGCCGCTCGGCGGCGGCATCGGCAAGATCTTCCATTTCGGCCGCCTGCCCGTGAATACCCAGATCTCCGCGTACTCCAACGTGGTCAAGCCCGACAATGGCCCGGACTGGCAGTTGCGCTTGCAGGTGCAGTTCATGTTCCCGAAGTGACGATTGAACAGGAGGCAACGGAGGTAAC
>CAZCGD010000006.1:0-11775 GCA_964498105.1 uncultured Streptomycetaceae bacterium | reverse complement strand
CGGCTCGCCAGCTCCGCCCCGATGTGGCCGCCGGCGCCGACGCGGTTGTCCACGATGACCGTCTGGCCCCAGCGCTCGCCGAGCTTCTGGGCCGTCAACCGCGCCAGGACATCGGTCGCGCCCCCCGGAGCAAACGGTGCGATCAGCCGCACGGTCCTGGCGGGATAAGTCTGCGCCGAGGCGGGCGCTGCAATCACGAGTAAGGCACTCATCAGTATCGTTGGACCTGGTCGCATGCTGTGTCCCCTCTCTCCGATTACGCGCCCACCTGATGTGAGTTTCATATTAACGTTTCGTTCAAGTTCATGAATCGCGCGGGCCAGGCGAACGCGCGATTCATTAGTGTAGAATCGGCAGCCCCATCCGCACAACCGGAATCCGACCATGAACGCACCGCACCCGGCCCCTTCGCTCACCAAGAACGTCACTCGCGTCTCGCACCTCGACCTGCCGGGCGCCGGCCAGGTCTACGTGGACGGGAACTACGCCTACGTCGGCCACATCACCAACAAGGAAGGGCTCGCCACCAGCATCCTCGACGTGTCCGACCCGAAGCATCCGAAACTGCTCGCGCAGCTCCCGGTCGGCGACAAGGTCTCGCACAGCCACAAGGCACGCGTCAGCGGCGACATCATGATCGTGAACATGGAGCAGAACATGACCGGGATCGGTCGCAAGGCCGACGAGCTGCCCAAGCTCCGCAAGCAGCTGCGCGAGGCGCTCGGGCGCGACCCCAGCCATAAGGAACTGGCCGAGAAGCTCGGCGTGAAGGAATCCGACATCCCGGCGGTCGAGGCGATGGAGAAAACACCCTACGGCGAGGGCGGCTTCAAGATCTACGACGTCTCAAACCGCGCGAAGCCCAGGCTGATCACGCACCACAAGACCCATGGCCGCGGGGTGCACCGCTTCGACATGGATGCCAACTACGCCTACATCTCGACCGAGATGCCGGGCTACGTCGGTAACATCCTGGTGACCTACGACATCCGCGACCCCGCTAAGCCTGAGGAAGTTTCGCGCTGGTGGCTGCCCGGGCAGCATCTCGCCGGCGGTGAGAAACCGACCTGGTCCGGCCGGCAGCACCGCCTGCACCACACGGTGCGGGTCGGCGACCGGCTCTACGCCGGCTGCTGGCACGGCGGCGTGCGCGTGATAGACGTCGCCGACATCCGCAAGCCGAAGACCATCGGCGAGTACAACTACCACCCGCCGTTCCCCGAGCCGTCGCACACCTTCATGGGTCTGCCCAGGACCATAGACGGCAAGCAGATCGCGGTCGCCATCGACGAGGAAGACCACGCCGACAGCGCCGCGGAAATGGCGAAGCGCCGCGGCCGCCCGCACGCCAGTCTGTGGGTGTTCGACATCACCGATCTCAGGAACATCAAGCCGCTCTCGATCTTCGAGGTGAGCGAGCTCGACTCGCCGTGGAGCCGCGCCGCGCCGGGACGTTTCGGCGCGCACCAGTTCCAGGAGCACATGAAGGGCGGCGACACGCTGATGTACTGCGCGTGGTTCGCGGGCGGGCTGCGCATCGTTGACATCGCCGATCCGTCCGCTCCGGAAGAAGTCGGCTACTTCATCCCCGAGCCCGCGGCGGGCCGCGTCGCGCCGCAGTCGAACGACGTGGACGTGGACGGGCGCGGTCTGATCTATCTCGTCGACCGTTACAACGGGTTCGACGTCCTCGAGTTTACGAAACGGTAACCAGCGACTGGTATTGGGACCGACCCACGGGTTTTCCAATGGCGAGTACGATGGCAAGAATATTTTCCCGGTTGTTACTCCTGGTCCTTGCACTCGCATGGGGCCCGCCGGCGCTGGCGCAGGGCTACCCGAACAAGCCGATCCGGCTGATCGTGCCCTTCGGCGCGGGCGGGGGCTCGGACTACGTGGGGCGCCTGGTGGGCGTAAAACTCACCGAGCAGATGGGCCAGTCCGTCGTCGTGGACAATCGTCCCGGGGCGGCGTCGCTGGTCGGCACCGAGATCGCGCAGCGGGCGGCCCCCGACGGCTACACCCTGTTGCTCGCGGACTCGGGCTTCACCATCAACATCGCCTACTACAAGAAAGCCATGTACGACGCGCTCAAGGACTTCGACCCGGTCACGGTGGTCGGCGAGGCCCCGTACCTGCTGGTCGTAAATCCCGCCCTGCCGTACGCTGGCAGCCTCAAGGACTATATCGCCGCGGCAAAATCGCAACCGGGCAGGGTCAATATCGGCTCCGCGGGCAACGGCAGCGGCACGCATCTCTCGGGCGAGCTCTTCAAGCTGCGCGCGGGGCTCGACCTCGCTCACGTCCCCTACAAGAGCGCAGGTGCGTCCGTCGCCGACGTTGTGGGCGGCCAGATCCAGTCGACGATGACTTCGCCGCCGCCTGCGCTGTCGCTGGCGAAAGCCGGGCGCCTCAGAATCCTCGCCCAGGCGACGGCGAAGCGCACTTCCCTGCTGTCCGACATCCCGACGTTCGAGGAAAGCGGCGTGAGCGGTGTGCAAGTGACCAACTGGTACAGCATAATGTCCATCGGCGGCACGCCCAAGCCGGTGCTGAAGCGCCTGCACGATGAGCTCATGCGTGCCATCGCCTCGCCGGACACGCGCCAGCGCCTCGCCGCGGGCGCGCTGGAACCCGCGCCGACAACGCCAGAGGAATTCCGCAAGAAGATCGCGAGCGAATTGCAGCGCTGGGCGCGCGTCGTCAAGGACGCCGGCATCAAGCAAGAATAGCTAAGGATGAAGGATGAAGGCGGAAGGATGACCTGGCAAAGCAAGGATGAATAGAAAATGAAATCACCGGACTGGGCTGCCCTGCGGGGCGAGTTTCCAACGCTCGCCCACTGGACTTATCTCGACGTTGCGCGCAAGACCGTCGCGCCGCGCTGCCAGGAGCGCGCGCTGCAGGAATATTGCCGCGACGTGTACGAAAACGCCGGCGCGGATGCCTGGTCCGCCGTCAACGTCGGCCGGACGCGCGCGGTCATGGCGCAGCTGCTCGGGGCGAAGCCATCCGAGATCGCGTTCACCAAGAATACGACCGAGGGCCTCAACATCGCCGCCCATGGGTTTGACCTCAAGCCAGGCGACAACGTGGTGCTGACGGATTTGGAACACCTGGCGAACATCTGGGTGTGGAAGCATTGGGAAGCAAAAGGCGTCGAAATTCGCTTTGCCCGGAACCGCGACGGGCGGCTTCCGCTCGAGGCGTTTCTCGATGTGATGGATGCGCGCACCCGCGTCGTGTCCACCGCCTACGTCACCTACGGTAACGGCTATCGCGTCAACCTGCCGGCGCTCGGGCGCGCCTGCCGCGAGCGCGGCGCCCGCCTCGTGGTGGACGGCGTGCAGGCCGCCGGCATACTCGCGGCGCCGCTCAACGAGCTCGGCGCGGACATCATCGCGATCGGGGGCCACAAGGGGCTGTTCGGCCTGACGGGCTCCGGTGTCGTCTACTGCCGCGAGGCGCTGGTGAACGAACTGCGGACGAACTTCGTGAAGCAGCCGGCAGCGGAGCCCGCGGGGCACGCTCACGTCGACAGCCAGTTCGACTACGTGCGGACTGCGCACCGCTTCGAGAGTGGCAATCCCAATTTCCTGGGACTCCGGGTGTTCCGGCAGGGCGCCGAGTTCATCCAGTCGATCGGGCTGCCGCACATCGAGCGGCGCGTGCGGGAGCTCACGACCACCTGCCTGAAGCTGATCAAGTCGGCGGGACTGAAGAGCCAGACGCCGGAGGAATGGGAAGAGCGCGCCCAGATCGTCAACGTGCTCGCGCCGGGCGCCGAAGCGCTCATGGAGCGGCTGAGGGAAAAGCACCGCGTCGTCGTCAACGTCAAGGACGGCGCGCTGCGGCTGTCGATGAGTTTCTGCAACAACGAGGAGGACCTGGAGCGGGCCGTGCACGCGATTCAGCGCGAGCTCGCGGGAAAACCGGCTCCGCAGCAACCCTTGCCCGCCGCCGCCCGCCGGTAAGCCGGAAGGATGACGGCAGTCAGCTGATTCCCGTTGAAGAGAAAATTGGACTCGGCTTCACTTTCCCGGGGTCGAGACTTCGGGGGGATTGAAATGTGAACCCGACCCGATTTATTTTCCAGGCTAAAACGAAACCGTGAAGCTGATCTCGGGATAGGTGTCGCTGCACGAGCGGTACACGGACTTGTTGCAATCGATGTAGGACTCGTAGACCGCGCCGATACCGAAGTAGGCATTGCGCCCGGCGGTCAAATAGACACCAGCGCGCGCGCCCGCGGAGTTGATGTCCGGCAGACCGTCTATATACGCGCGGCGATAGAATCCGCCGACATAGGGGTTCACCTTCGGGATCTGGTGAAAGACATACGTCACCGAAGGCGTGACCTTGACCATGCCGGGATCGGACCCGGTCCACGCTTCGAGAGACAAGCCAACGCTGAGCCCGTCTATCACGTAGTAGCTCACGCCCACCCCGAGGACCAGGTAGGATTCATCGAATGCATAGCCGTTGCCGGCGGTGATGACAAAGTGTGTGCGGCCTTTGCTGAACGCTCCCGCGACGGCACCTGTGGCCTCGGCTGCGGTTACCGGCGGGGTCGATGCGAAAGTTGCGATGGCGGCGACGGTAACGGCGGCCAGCTTCTTGTTCATGGTCATAGTCTCCGTGTGTGATTTATTTGGTTCCCCATTGCGCTCATGCAATCAGGTTGGCCGATCCAAGAGAACGGTGCAGAAGGGTCAGGCTCTTATAGCATTGCCTGATACCCTGTTCTAACTGATTCCAGTCGCGGCGAAGATTTTTTTCGCCGCATCCGAGGCGAGGCTCCCCACCAGCTTGCGCGCGGCGTCCAGCGACTTGCCGCCAGCGATGGCGGCCGCGTCGTAGCTCGTCACGTTCTGGATCTCGTCGGGCAGCGGCGCCGCGAGCTTGACCGCGCAGCCCTTGTCGACCATCACCATGACTTCCGAGATCTGCGCCAGGCCGACCGCGCCGGGCCCCCGCTCGGCGACGGTCTTCATGACCGCGGAGCCGCTATCCACGACGACGACCTTCGCGCCGAGCGCCTCCTTCAGTCCCAGCTTTTCCAGCAGCTTGGCGGAGTAAATCCCGCTGGAGGCCTTGTTGTGGACCACCGCGCTGGCGGCAAGCAACGCACGCTTGAACGCGGCGGTGTTGGAAACATCCGGCGCCGGCGCCTGTGCGTGCACGACCACGCCCATGCGCGAGCGCCCGACGAAACCGCGGGTACCGGCGTCGATCTTCCCCAGTTTCTGAAATTCGTCCATCGCCGCCGGCGGCGCGACGATAACGTCCGCGGCTTCGCCCGCGGCGATGCGCTTGCGCAGCTCCGGCGCGGTGTTGAACTCGACGATCACGCGCGTGCCCGTCGCGCGCTCGAATTCCTTCGCAACCTGCGACACGCCGCTCTTAACCGCCCCCGCAGAAAGCACTCTCAACTCGTTCTTCGACATGATAGGAATCGAGGCTATTCGATTCCTGCGGTGACGAAGAGCGGCTTGCTCACCGGCCCGCCGAGGAAACGCACCAGCGCCTGCGCCGCCGGCTTCTGGGCGCCCGCGCTCATCACGACCGCGGTGTACGACGTGTAGTTCTGGATCTCCGCCGGCAGCGGACCGACCAGCCGCAGGCCCCTGTCCTTGAACAGCAGGATTTCGGTGATCGGGCCGAAGCCGATCTCCCTGCCCTTGCCCTTCAGCAGGTGCTCCATGACGGGGAAGGCATCGGGATAGCGCGTGGTCCTCGCTTCGATCTGGTCGTAGACCCCCATCTTCTTCAGCAGGTTCTCGATGTAGAGGCCGGTGGAGGCGCGGTTGAACACGACCGATTCCGCCTCCAGCACGGCGCGCTTCACCGCCTCCGCGCTGGAGATGTCCGGCACCGGCGCGCCCGGACGGACCGCGATCCCGGATCCCACCCGGCCGAGGTTGACTCCGCCGTCATCGACCTTGCCGCCCGCCGCGAAATCCTTGATGGCCGCCGGCGGCGCGATCAACACGTCGAAGGTTTCCCCTCCCTCAACGCGTTTGCGTATCGCGGGCGCGGTGTTAAACGTGATCTTGACCGTATGACCGGATTCCTTTTGATATACCGCGGCAGCCGCCTTCAATCCCGGTTCGACCGCTCCGGCGGACAGCACCGTGATCTCCGCCGCAGGGGCCGCTCCTGACGCCAGGAACACCAGACCCGTGAACATCGCACTCAGCCGCGCCATATGGATTCTCCTGGTATGAATTCAAAATCTTGATCAATCAATGCCCGTTGCCGCAAAAACGGATTTGGCTTCGGGCCCGCCGAGAAAACGGGTCAGCGCGCCCGCTGCCTCCTGCTCGCGGCTGGCGGCGGGAACCGCGGCGTCATAGGCCGTCACGTTCTGGATTGCGTCGGGCAGCGGGGCCACCAGCGCGATAGCCACGCCCTTGTCGGCGAGCTCGCTGATCTCGGCCAGCTGGCCGACGCCGATGGCGCGCGCGGACGAGCCGGCGACATGTTCCATCACCTTGACGGTATCCGGCAGCTTGAGGGTCCGCTCCCGGGTCGCGTCCCCGATGCCGAGCTTCTCCAGCAGCTTCACCATGTAGACGCCGCTCGAGGCCACGTTGCAGACGATCGCTTCGGCATCCAGCATCGCCCGCTTGAACGCATCGGTGCTCGAAATATCCGGCAGCGCCGCGCCCTTCCTGACCACGATGCCCATGCGCGAGCGCCCCATCAGCGCGCGTGTGCCGGCCACGACCTTGCCTTGCTTCTCGAATTCGTCCATCGCCGTCTGTGGCACGACCACCACGTCCACGGCCTCGCCCGCGAGCACGCGTTCGCTCACGCCGGGCGCACCGGCAAACTCGACGCTCACGCGGTGCCCCGAACGCTTCTCGAACTCCGCGGCCAGCCGCGACACGCCGCGCTTCACCGGCCCCGCACCCAGTATTTTTAATGTTTTCATGATGTGTGATGCGGTGACGAAGTAGCGAAGTAGTGGGAGGTCATCCCTCCGGCCCGACCCGCTGCATCGGGTCGGGCGTTCGCCCTCATCCCTCGGGTTAGTCTGCCTTCGCTCCCGATTCCTTGATCACCTTCGCCCACCGCGGGATCTCGACCCGCATGAACTCGGTGAGCTGCTTCGGCTCGCCGCCAATGACCTCGGAACCCAGCGTCAGCAACCGCTCGCGCATGTCGGCGGTCTGCAGGAGCTTGTTGAACTCGCCGTTCAGCCGCGCGATCACCGGCTGCG
Source organism: uncultured Streptomycetaceae bacterium (assembly GCA_964498105.1). Classification (GTDB taxonomy): domain Bacteria; phylum Pseudomonadota; class Gammaproteobacteria; order Burkholderiales; family SG8-41; genus SG8-41. The sequence continues at coordinate 4,550 of CAZCGD010000006.1, read as the reverse complement.
GCGTGCGCGCCGGCACTACGACGCCATGCCAGGTGATGGCATCGAATCCCGGCACGCCGGCCTCGGCCACCGTCGGCAAATCCGGGAAGCTCGCCGAGCGCTTCGCGGTGGTCACGCCCAGCGCGCGTAGCTTGCCCGACTTGATGTGCGGCTGCACCGAGAGCGCGGTCGCGAACGTGAACTGGGTTTCGCCGGAGAGCATGGCGAGCGCCGCCGGGCCGCCGCCCTTGAACGGGATGATGGTGTATTCGATGCCCACCATCCGCTTGAACAGCTCGCCCGCGAGGTGCCCGGTCGTACCGCCACCGGGCGACGCGTAATTGAGTTGCCCGGGTTTCGCCTTGGCCAGCGCGACCAGTTCTTTCACGGATCCAGCCGCCACGCCGGGATGGACCACCAGGACGTTAGGTTGCGACGCGACCAGCACCACCGGCGAGAAATCCTTTACCGGATCGAAACCGAGCTTGGGATAAAGGCTGACGTTGACGGCGAGCATGCCGTTGTTGCCGAGCAGCATGGTGTAGCCGTCGGGCGCGCTGCGCGAGACGATCTCGGCCGCGATGTTGCCGCCCGCGCCGGCCCGGTTGTCGATCACCACCGGCTGGCCCAGGCTCTCGGACAGCCGGGTGGCGACGACGCGCGCCATGGTGTCGCTCGCACCGCCGGGGGCGAAGCCGAGCACGAAACGTATCGGCCTGGCCGGATATTGCTGTGCGGAGGCTGGCAGCACCATAGCTGCTGCCATCGTTGCGCACAGCAATATCAATGCGGAATGATGAACCCCGTTAGAGGCGGACATGAGAACTCTCGAATTGCCGGGTCGAATCGCGTCCACCTCTAACGGGGCGAATGATGAACGCTCTGGCCCCAATCGGCCGGCCCGGCATTGACGGATATCGTTTCGCATCGCGGACTCCAGTCTCATCAGAAGGGGTGATTCGCGCTACGCCTTGCGCGAGGAGGGGCAAGCTTAACAACGGCTCCCGCCAGACACAACCATCGTCTTTTTAACGTCATTCCCCTGTGCTATTCTCAACAGCGATAATTGTCCGCGGCCCGCCTCCGGGCTGCCGCCGGTTCCGATTTCGAGGAGAAGCTCATGAAACAATCGCAACGCATCCGTGGTGTGCTCTCCCCCGTCGTCACCCCGTTCGGGAAGGACCTGAGCCCTGATTCCGCGCGCTTCATCGCGCACTGCCGCTGGCTGCTCACGCAGAACTGCGGGCTCGCGGTGTTCGGGACCAACAGCGAGGCCAACTCGCTCTCGGTCAACGAGCGCATCGCGCTGCTCGACTCCCTGCTGGCCGCCGACGTGGACGCCTCGCGCATGATGCCCGGCACCGGCTGCTGCGCGCTGACCGACACCGTGCGGTTGACCGAGCACGCGGTCAAGGCCGGCTGCGCGGGCGTGCTGATGCTGCCGCCGTTCTACTACAAGGACGTTTCCGAGGAAGGACTCTACCGCCATTTCTCGGAGGTGGTCGAGCGTGTCGGCGACACACGGCTGCGGATCTACCTCTACCACATCCCCCCGGTCGCGGTGGTCGGCATCACCCCCGGCCTGGTGGCGCGGCTGCTGAAGAAATATCCCACTGCGATTGCGGGCATGAAGGACAGCTCCGGCGACTGGAACAACACCCGGACGTTCCTCGACGCGTTTGCCAAATCCGGCTTCGATATCTTTCCGGGCAGCGAATCCTTCCTGCTCGCCGGCCTTCGAGGCGGCGGCGCCGGCTGCATCTCGGCCACCGCCAACGTCAATCCCGCGGCGATAGACAAGCTCTACCGTGAATGGCAAAAATCCGACGCCGATGCCCAGCAGGAAGCGCTCAACGTAGTGCGCAAGGCAACCGGGCAGTACATCATGATTCCGGCGCTGAAGCAGGTCGTCGCGCATTATGCCAACGACCCCGCGTGGACGACGGTGCGGCCGCCGCTCACCGAGCTCACCGCCGCACAGGCGAAGAAGGTCATCGACGACCTGGACAAGCTCGGTTTCGACATGCCGGGGCTGGCCGAGGCGCACGCGAAAGCCGCCTGACGGCCGCTTGAGGGATGTGGGATGAGGGAAAAGACAAGCACCAAATCCTAAGCACCAAGCATTTGGAGTTTGGAATTTGAGTTTTGTTTGGGATTTGGAGTTTGAGATTTATGAGGATGAGGGATGACCTCCGGCATTCACCGGGAGTTCTCATCACTCGTCACTTATCACTCAGGCGTCAGGCCTGCAACAGCGGCCGCAGCCGCCGCATGTCCTTGATGCGCTCGATGTTCCAGATCGCGTCGCATAGCTTGCGCGCACGTTTCTTTCCCAGCACCGGCGCCATCAGGAAATGGCACTTCTCGTCCACGTCGGCGTGGGTCATCGGGTTCTGCGCCGTGCCGCGCACCGCCCTGGTGTGATGGCGCAGCCGCCGCCCGTCGTTGAGCGCGATCTCGACGATGCCGTGCCGCTCGGGCAGGAGCTGCTGCAGCGACTCGTCCCCTATCAGCTCGACGCGCCGCCGCAGAGCCAGCACCGCGGCGTCCTTCATGCGCTTCTCATCGTGGGCCGACTCGAAGGTAACGATGCCGTCGATCAGCATCACCGCGCACAGGTGCTGCATGCAGATGTCCGGCATGTCGCGGTTGTCCACGGTATTGGCGCCGGTGACCGACACCCGCACCGTCACCTTCCCGACGTCGCCCGCCTTCACGCCATGCGCGCGGATCAGCTCGAGCAGCGAGTCGAGCGGCGCCTGGATCGGCGAGCCCACCGACCAGCGCTTGATGTTGGTGTTGAGGATCTCGTAGTCCGTGCCAAGGCCGCGCGCGAGGATGGCCGGCTCCGGCGCTTTCCCGGTGCGGCCGGACTCGTCGAACGCAACGAAGAAGTTGCGCTCGCCCGAGAACACGTCTTCCACCCCGGTGCAGCCCGCCGCAACCATGGTGGCGGCGGCGACGCCGTTGCGGGCCGGCATGCCGCCGAAGTCGAACGCTTTCTCGATGTGATCCGTGTCGCGCATGTAAGTGGAAAGCCCGCCCGCCTGCTGCGCGGCGTAGGACAGCACCCAGCGCACCTCATCCGCGTCGAGACGGGCGAGCGCGGCGCCGGCCGCGGCCGCGCCGAACGTCGGACCGAAGCAGTGCGTGAGATGCCCCACCCGGCGGAAATCGACGGGCTGCAGCGACCGGTTCAACCGCGCGGCCACGTCGTAGCCCAGCGCGACCGCGCGCAGGAACGCCGCGCCGTCGCGGCGCCAGCGCTCGGCCGTTGCCAGCGCCGCGGAAACGATGGCGCAACCGGGGTGCATCAGCGCCGGCGCGTGCGAATCGTCGGTTTCGTCAGCGTGCGCCAGCATGCCGTTGGCGAGCGCGGCGTTGACCGCACTGGTCACGCATTTCGACCCGACCACCGTAGCTTCGGACACGCCCCCCAGCGTCTTCACGTGGGTAATCGCCATCCGGCCGGGCGGCAGCCGCGACCCCGATACCATCGCGGCGATAGTGTCGAGCACGTGATGCTTGGTTTTCCCGGTCACCGCCTCGGGCAGCCCCTTGCGCGTCGCGTTGGCGATGTAGCCGGAGAGTTGACGCATCAGGGGCGATACGGCCTCGCTAGTTTTTCCTGTCATTGCCTTCCTCAACTGGGTTATGCTGCTATTGTAGGATGACGCAATGAAGAAGAACGCCCCGTCCAAGCAGTCCCAGCCGGACTCACCGAAAACAGAAGCGCCGGAGTGTGCCGGCCCGGATTTCAATCCGCGCGCGCCGAAACGCGGCTTGCCGCGCCGTTCCTGCGACACCCATGCGCACATCATGGGGCCCAGGGCGAGTTACGCTTATTCGCCGGCGCGCATCTACACGCCGCCCGACTGCCTCCTGTCCGATTACCTCCATATGCTCGACACCCTCGGCGTCGAGCGCGGGGTGCTGGTGCAGCCCAGCGCCTACGGCACCGACAACGCAGTGATGCTGGAGGCGATGAAGACTGCGAACGGGCGGCTGCGCGGCGTCGCCGTGGTCGCAGAGGACATTTCCGAAACCGACCTGAAGGCGCTGGACGACGCCGGCGTTCGCGGCGTGCGCGTGAACATCGTGGACGTGAATGACCGCAAGCCGGGCACCCTGCCGATGGCGGCATTGACCAAGCTCGCGCTGCGCATCGCCCCGCTCGGCTGGCACATGGAATTCCTGATGCACGCGGACGAGTTTCCCGATCTCGACCGCAGCTTCGCCGATTTCCCGGTGGAGATCGTGCTCGGCCACCTCGGCTACCTGACGATCGGCAAGGCGCCGGACGATCCGGGCTTCCAGGCGCTGCTGCGATTGATGAAGACGGGCAAAGCGTGGGTCAAACTGACCGGCCCGTACCGCATCACCGCCGAGCCGCTGCCCTATCCCGATACCGTGCCGTACGCGAAGGCGCTGCTCGAAGCGAACCGCGAACGCGTGCTGTGGGGCACCGACTGGCCGCACGTCATGCTGAAGGGCAAGATGCCCAACGACGGCCACCTCGCCGACGTGCTCTTCGACTGGTTACCCGATGCTTCCCTGCGCGAGCAGGTGCT
>CAZCGD010000005.1:0-13897 GCA_964498105.1 uncultured Streptomycetaceae bacterium | reverse complement strand
CTCCCGGTCGGCGGAATACCAGAGGTCTATGGGGTGCTTCGTACCGGTGATGCGGTAGCGGCTGGCGGTGACCGTTGCGCCGCGCACCGTGATCTTTTCTTCGCCGAGTTCGGTGACCTGCACCGCCGCGTACTCGCCGGTCTGGGCGTTGAGCAGGCGCGGCTGTCGCAGGATCTCCGGGTTCCAGTAAGCGAAGCTCATGACGCAGCCGTTCACGGTGTCCTGCCCGCGCTGCGTCGAGACGACGAGGCGGCCGCGGTCCTGCGTCGCGGCGACTTCGAGCCGCTCGCCATCGTCATCGGTGCGCGCCGCCAGGTTGTCGAGACAGTTGCCGCGCCAGCGCTCGGTGGCCGCGTGGGCGTAGCGGTAGGCAGTGATGAACAGCAGCTTCACGTCGAAGCGCGCCTCGCTCTTCAGTTCGCGCTCTGCGCCAGTTTCGCGCAGGGTATAGCGGTGATAGCCGATCGGGGCGTCGTCGAGTAACACCTGGAAATCCCAGCTTTGGGCAGGCGCGGCGGAGGCGGGCGCCGCCGTCAGCAACAGCCCAACGCACAAGACGCGGCAAAAAATGTTTGGCAACGGCATGGCAGACGTCCGGTTCATGAACGGGGCCTCCCCGGAAAGAACGCATTGGTGCGGGCGACGTAGTCGCGGTAAGCGGGGCGTCGCTGGCCGATGTCCTTCTCCAGCAGCGTCACGCCCGAAACCCTGAGCAGCAGCACCGACATCAGCAGCGGCGAAACGACGGACCACCAGCCGCCGGCCGAGAGCGCCATCAGGTAGAAGCCCCACCAGATGCAGAACTCGCCGAAGTAGTTGGGATGCCGTGTATAGCGCCAGACGCCGCGGTCGAGGACCTGACCGCGGTTGGCGGGGTCGCCTCGGAAGCGGGCAAGTTGCAGATCGCCAATGCTCTCGAACAGGAAGCCGGTCGCGTATAGCGCGACGCCCACGAAGTCGAGCCAGCCGAAGGGGGCGGGACTGGCGATCGCGGCGAGCAGCGGTGCCGACACGATCCACGCCAGCAGGCCTTGCAAGCCGAACACGAGGTAGAGGCTCTTCCATTTGAAGTTCGGCTGGTTGCGGGCGCGTATTTCCTGGTAGCGGTGATCCTCGGGTTCGCCCCAGTTGCGCCAGGTGATGTGGCCGGCCAGCCGTATCGCCCACAGCGCGGCCAAGGCCAGCACGCAGGCCGCGCGCGGGCCGGTCTCCGGCAGTAGCGCGGCGCCGGCGATGGCTGGCAACAGGATCAGCACCGACCAGGCGCTGTCAACGATACTGACGTCACCCAGGGCAAGGCTGACAAGCCAGGTGGCGAGGGCCAGCACAAGGATCGCGGCGAAACCGGCGGCAGCGGCAAGGAAGAGGGTGTGGAAATCGAACATGGTGTGCTCTAGCGGTTCACGGCTTGCACACCGTCGTAGCGTCGCGCTATCTCCAGCAGCAGCGGCGTCATCGCCGCCCAGCCAATGGCCAGCGCCAGCAGCGCCGGCACCGGGTCTATGAGTTCCAGTGCGCCGAGCCGGGCGCCGGCCCAGTAGGAGAGGGGGCCGGCGACAGCGCCGAGCGCTGCCGCAACGAGCAAGCGGTCCTGCAGCCAGCGGAGCGAAACATTGAGCGTGGTGGCGAACAGCGCCCACAGCGCGAGGATCCACAGTGGTGCGACGCCATCGACCACGATGCCCGACGGAAACTCGACGAGGTCGAGGTTGACAAGCAGGCTGTCCCACGTCGCCCCGATCGCGAGAGCGATTGCAACCAGCTTGAGTTCTTGCGCCGGGCGCGCGGCGCGCCACAGATGCAGTGCCACGACGGCCGCGGCGACTGCGGTCCCCGTCCACGGCCAGCCCTGGGCGGCTCCGAGCACGCAGGCGAACCAGCCGGCCTGAAACGCGACGAAGTTGACGACCACGCCTGCGGCTCCAGGTGCCGCCGTCGTTGCCGCGCCGTCCGTTCGCACGGCGCTCATGAGCGGGGCTCGAACAGGTAGTGGCTCACCCACCATTGCTGGCCGCGGTCGTATCCGAAGAGTTCGGCGCACGACATTAAGAAGATACGCCAGCGCTTCCACCACAAGGCGGCCTGCTCGGCGCCGTAGGTGCGCTCGAGGACGGGCCAGACCGCGGCGCGGCGGGCATCCATGTTGGCGAGCCAGGCGTTGGCGGTGCGCTCGTAGTGGGTGCCGTCCCAGCGCCAGCGGCGCGCGAGCCGGAGGTCGTCCTGGTAGCGCAGCGCGAGGTCGTCGCTCGGCATCATCCCGCCGGAAAAAAAATACCGGCTCATCCAGTCGCTGGCGTCGCGCGCCACGAACGCATACGGCGTCGCGCGATGCACGAAGACATGCATGAAGAAGCGGCCGTCGTTCTTTAGCCATCCGCGCACCCGCCGGAACGCCTCCGGCCAACTGCGCAGGTGCTCGAACATTTCGACCGAGACGATGCGGTCGTAACGCCCGCCGGCGTCGAATTCGTTCATGTCGCAGGTAATCACCCGCACGTTGGCGAAGCCCTGTCGCGTCGCTTCAGCCTCGATGTAGGCGCGCTGCGAATGCGAGTTGGAGACCGCAGTGATTCGGCTCGCGGGGTAGTGCCGGGCCATCCACAGGGTCAGGGAACCCCAACCGCAGCCCAGTTCCAGCACGTCCTGCCCGTTCGCCAAGCCGGCTCGCTTGCAGGTCGCGGCGAGGGCCGCTACTTCGGCCGCGTCCAGCGTGATGACGCCTTCGGGCCACCAGCACGAGCTGTATTTACGGTGCCGGCCCAGCACTTCCGCGAAGAAAGCGGCAGGTATCTCGTAGTGCTGCTCGTTGGCTTTTTCCGGCAGGAGCGCGACCGGCGCTCGATGCATTTCTGCCGCGAAGCGATCGCTCATCTGCGCCGCCGCGGCGGTATCGCCGGCTTGGATCCCGGCCAGGCGCTCCTTCAGCAGTCGCCTGATGCCGGCACGTACCATGATGTCCGGCAGCAAGCCCTGCTCGGTCCAGTTGATAGCCAAATTAGACATGCTCACTTCGAGACTCCTTGACGGGGGAGGAATTGGAGGCGCGCTCAGCTCGCCGGGTGCGCCAGGGTGGCGCCGATGTGCGCAAGGCCGGCCACGATATCGCTGCCGAGCGGCACGGCGCCGGCCGCCACCATCGCGTCGCGCCGGCGTACCGAGGTCAGTCCGCCGACGAATATCGGGACACCTGCCTCGCGCACGAGCAGCGGCAGGTCTTGTTCGAGCAGTTCCTGTCGAGGCTCGACCGAGCCGGACAGGACGACTGCGGCAACCTGCGAGCGGTGCGCGGCGTACGCCAGCTCGGCGAGCGGCATGTCCGCGCCGAGCAGTACCAGGCGAAAGCCGTGGTCGTGCGCAGCCAGGGCGAACAGCAGCAGGCCCGCCTCGTGGTGTTCCCCGGGCAGGCAGGCAACGAGCAGCTTCGGCCCTGCGGCGCCGCGGCTGCGATGGTGAAAACGCGCCCCCAGCTTGTTGCGCAGGTAGACCGCGAAGAAATGCTCTTCCGCGATCCCGCCCCTGGCTGCGCGCCAGCGGTCGCCGAGCTCGCCGAGCAGCGGCAGCAGCGCCTCGCGCGTAACGCGTTCGGTTGGGTAGAGGGAGAGCAGCTCGTTGTAGACGTCCTCGAGGCGGTTCTCGTCGAACTGCGCGATCGCGGCGGTCATCCGCGCGCGATATCCGGCCCATGGCCCCTCTTCGGCGGCGGTCGGCTTCACAGCCGCGTGGGCCGCGAGCGCCTGCCGCACCTGGCCGATGGCGACGCCGTTTTCGACCAGGGACAGGATGCGGTGCACCATGTCGATATCGGTGCGCGTGTAGACGCGGTGGCCGCTTACGGTGCGTACCGGCTTCACCAGCCCGTAGCGGCGCTCCCACGCACGCAGCGTGATGGCGTTGACGCCGGTAAGCGTCGACACGGTACGGATCGGGTAGAACTCCGTATCGGCGGCGCCGGCTTTCACTTTCGCGAGGGCAGGGGTGGCCATAAATATAACTTGTACAAGAATTATACACACTTGGTCCATGATCTGCAACTAAGTAGCGAAACTGGCATTAATAACGCTATATATTAGTGAGATACGACAAAACTGGTGTATTACATATAGTGTACATAAGCTATACACAATAGTCCTCAACTGGAAGATCTGGAACAAAATGGAAGTCGACGCCGGAGCCACCGCGACGGCACGGGGCGCAGGAATCAGAGACCGGCGGCGCCGGATATTTGGTGCTTTCACCGGCTACAGGAGGTCAAGCCACTCTGTAGCGGTGTTGTTGGCAGACTGGGTGCTACTACGACAAGCGCAGGACGAGGCCTGTCGGTTCGACTATTGCTGTTGTCTTCCTTCGTACGCTTGATGTCCTTCGAGTCTCAACTCTTCTCGGGGGCGCCGTAGCCGCCCCCACCCGGCGTCTCGATGATGAACACGTCGCCTGCGTTCATCTCGATCTTGTCGGACCCGCCGAGATACACCATCGAGCCGTCCGCGCGCCGGACGGAGTTGCGCCCGACCGCGCCGGGCTTGCCGTCCGCCATGCCGTAGGGATGGATGCGGCGGTGACCGGAGAGGATCGCGGCGGTCATTGGCTCGAGGAAGCGGACGCGGCGCACGGCGCCGTCGCCGCCGTGCCATTGCCCCGCACCGCCGCTGCCGCGGCGGATGGCGAATTCCTCAATCAGCACCGGGTGCCGCCACTCCAGCACTTCCGGATCGGTGAGCCGCGTGTTGGTCATGTGGGTGTGCACGCAGTCGGTGCCGTGGAAGCCGTCGCCGGCCCCCGAGCCGCCGCAGATCGTTTCGTAGTACTGGTGGCGGTCGTTGCCGAAGGTGAAATTGTTCATGGTGCCCTGCGATGCCCCCATCGCGCCGAGCGCGCCGTAGAGCGCGTCGGTCACGCACTGCGAGGTCTCAACGTTGCCGGCGACGACCGCCCCCGGGTAGCGGGGGTGCAACATGCAGCCTTCCGGTATGACGACTTTCAGCGGTTTCATGCAGCCGCCGTTCAACGGGATATCGTCGTTGACGAGGGTGCGGAACACGTAGAGCACGGCCGACAGAGTGACCGCCGCCGGCGCGTTGAAGTTGCTGTCGAGCTGGCTGGAGGTGCCGGTGAAGTCGATCACCGCATTGCGGCCGCCGCGGTCGATGGCGATCTTCACGCGGATCACGGCGCCGCTGTCCATCTCGTACTCGAACTCCCCGTCCTTCAGGACGTCGATCACACGCCGCACCGACTCCTCGGCGTTGTCCTGGACGTGGCGCATGTAGGCAAATACCGTCTCCAGGCCGAAGTGCTCGAGCGCGCGCTCCAGCTCGATCACGCCTTTCTGGTTGGCGGCAACCATGGCGCGCAGGTCCGCGATGTTCTGGTCGGGGTTGCGCGCCGGGTAGCGCGCGCCGGCAAGCAGGGCGCGCGCTTCGCGCTCGCGCAGGTTGCCGCCCGAGACGAGGTGGAAGTTGTCGATCAGCACGCCTTCCTCGTCGAGGTGGCGGCTGTCGGGCGGCATGGAGCCGGGCGTGATGCCGCCGATGTCGGCGTGGTGCCCGCGGCAGGCGACGTAGAAGAGAATGCGGGGCGCGGATTCGGACGGCCGCCGTTCGAATATGGGCGTGATCACCGTGATGTCGGGGAGGTGGGTGCCGCCGTGGTACGGGTTGTTGAGCATGTAGGCGTCGCCCGGGCGCATTTTGCCCGCGTTCCGGGTGGCGATGACACGCACGCTTTCGCCCATGGCGCCCAGGTGCACGGGCAGGTGCGGCGCGTTGGCGATCAGGCTGCCTGCGCTGTCGAACAGCGCGCATGAAAAATCGAGCCGCTCCTTGATGTTGACCGAATGGGCGGTGTTGGCGAGCGTCACGCCCATCTGCTCGGCGATGGCCATGAACAGGTTGTTGAAAATCTCCAGCATGACCGGGTCCACCCGCGTGCCGATGGCGACTCGCTGCGGCCGCGGCTCACTGCGCGTCAGCACCAGGTGGTTCAGGCGGGTGACCTGCGCGCGCCACTGCGGTTCGACGACGGTCGTGGCGTTGGCTTCCGCGATGATGGCCGGACCCGCGATGACGTCGTCGGGACGGAGCTCGTCGCGGCGGTACACCGGTGCCTCGTGCGATCTGCCGCCGCTGAACAGGCGCACCCTGCGCGCGGCCTGGAGCGGGCCGCGGCGCGGTGGCAGGTCGGCGAAGGTCTCGCGCAGCGGGTCGCCGCCGCCGGTGGCCTCGACCGAGACCGCCTCGACCGCCAGCGAACGGCCGGGCATAAGGAAGCTGAAGCGGCTGCGGTAGCCCGCTTCGAACTGCTTCAGCATGTCGTCCGGCGTGCCGAAGTCCACGATGACAGCGGTGTCGGTGCCTTCGTAGCGCAGATGCGCGCGTTGCGCGACCTGGATGGATTCAGGCGGCACGCCCTGGCCGGCCACTTCCGCGCGCGCGGTTGCGGTGAGTCTCGCCAGCGCCTGCTCGAGTTGCGGCATCAGCTCCGGCGCGAGGCGCGCCTCGATCGCCTGCTCGCGCAGCGCGCTGATATCGGCGAGTCCCATGCCGTAGGCGGACAGCACCCCGGCATAGGGGTGGATGAAGACGCGCGGGATCGCCAGCGCGTCCGCCACCAGGCACGCATGCTGCCCGGCCGCGCCGCCGAAGCAGCACAGGGTGTAGCCGGTGACGTCGTGCCCGCGCTCGACCGAGATCTTCTTGATGGCGTTGGCCATGTTGTCCACCGCCACGCGCACGTAGCCCTCGGCGATTTCCTCGGGTGATTGCGCCGTGCCGGTGTGCGCGCTGATTTCGGCGGCTAGCGTCGCGAACTTCTCGCGTACCACGGCGGCATCGATGCGCTCGTTGCCCTGCGGGCCAAACACCGGCGGGAAGAAATCGGGCTGCACTTTGCCGAGCATGACGTTGGCGTCGGTGACCGCCAGCGGACCGCCCTTGCGATAGCACGCGGGGCCCGGCTGCGCGCCGGCGGAGTCCGGGCCGACACGGTAGCGCGCGCCGTCGAAGCGCAGGATCGAGCCGCCGCCCGCGGCGACCGTGTTGAGGCTCATCATCGGCGCGCGCAGGCGCACGCCCGCCACCTGGTTGTCGAAGGTGCGCTCGAACTGGCCCTGATAGTGCGACACGTCGGTGGAGGTGCCGCCCATGTCGAAGCCGATGATGCGGTCGAAGCCGGCGGCGGCCGCGGTGCGCGCGACGCCCACCACGCCGCCGGCCGGGCCGGACAGCACGCTGTCCTTGCCCTGGAACCGTTGCGCGGAGGTGAGGCCGCCGTTCGACTGCATGAACATGAGCCGGGCGCCCGGCAGCTCGCGCGCGATGCGGTCCACGTAGCGGCGCAGCAGCGGCGAGAGATACGCATCCACCACGGTGGTGTCGCCGCGCGCGACCAGTTTCATCAGCGGACTCACCTCGTGCGACACCGAAACCTGCGTGAAGCCCGCTTCGCGCGCGAGCGCGGCGAGCCGCTGCTCGTGGGCAGGGTAGCGGTAGCCGTGCATCAGCGCGATGGCGGCCGCGCGGTAGCCGTTGCGAAAGGCAGCGTCGAATTCCCGCCGGGCGTGTTCCTCGTCAAGAGGGAGCAGGACCTCGCCGCGGGCGGTGACGCGCTCGGTCACTTCGTGGACTGCGCCGTAGAGAAGCTCCGGCAGCACGATGTGGCGGTCGAAGATGCGGGGCCGATTCTGGTAGCCGATGCGCAACTGGTCGCGGAAGCCGCGCGTGATGAAGAACGCGGTGCGCTCTCCCTTGCGTTCGAGCAGCGCGTTGGTGGCGAGCGTGCTGCCCATCTTGACGGCGGCGATGCGTTCGGCGGGAAGCGGCCCGCCGCGCGGCACGCCAAGCAGGTTGCGGATGCCGGCGAGAGCGGCATCATCGTAATGCGCTGGATCCTCGGAGAGCAGCTTGTGGGTAACCAGCCTGCCGTCAGGGCGGCGCGCGACGATATCAGTAAAAGTGCCGCCGCGGTCTATCCAGAAGTGCCAGCGGCTATTCGGTAGCTCTGATTCAGACACCAAACCATCATACCAGCGGCGGCGATGCGCTTTCCGCAGGGGTCTGGAGCCGGGATCACTTGCTTTCCCTTCTGTCGCCGCTTGGGTCGATGATCGCTATCCGCTCCTTGACGGTGTTGTCCGGGTTGAAAGTCACGAGCAGGTAACCCGGCTGCACGCCGACCAACTTGAAACGCCAGGACCACACCGTGCCGGCACCCGTAAACGTCTGTTCCGAGGGTCGGCCCAGCAGGTTCCGGGCATCCGCCTTGGTCATTGTCCCAGGCACGATTTTCATCATCTGGTCTTCGGTCAGGAGTTGCGTGACTTCCTTCACTTTTTTGTCGATTCCGACGCGCACCAGGTAGGTTTCGAATCCCTGCGGCCCGCGCGCGTATTCCCATAGCTCGTCACCGTTACGGTCGAAGCGGATATCGGTGGGAGTTCCCACCCTCGTCTGCATATCCACGACCGTCGACTGCCCCGGCACCAGAGCCTGGGGCCCGATGCATCCCGCAAGAGCGGCGATGGACAACAACAACACCAGCGCTATCGGTAATCTCATGGTGCACCTCCTTTGCTAGGGTTACCTGCGGTAAACAGACGGGAAGGGAAGATCATTCCATCGAAAAGCAAGGCGAAAGGCGAAAGGCGAAAGGCGAAAGGGAAAAGGGGAAAAGGTGAAGGGAGCTTTTGAAACGCTATTCTTTCGCCTTCCGACTTTCGACTTTCGCCTTAATGTTTGGCGCCCCAGACACGAATCGAACGTGCGACCTGCCCCTTAGGAGGGGGCTGCTCTATCCACTGAGCTACCGGGGCGTGGGCGGAAATTTTACCTTTATTCAGTATTGACTGCGCTCCCGGGCCTATTGATACTTCCGGCGGGGTTATTGGATGCCATTCCTTGAGGAGAGCAGCATGAGAGAGCGGAAAATCGATCGGCGCACGGTGCTCAAGATCGGGGCGGCTATCGCGGCAACGGGCCTCAGCTCCTGCCTGCCGCTGGCGCAAACGGGGCCGGGCGCGGGGCGCTCCGCGAGGGCGCTGCCCGGTCGCGGCGAATTCGTGATCCGCGGGGCCACCGTCCTCACCATGGACGCCAGGATCGGCGATTTCGCGCGCGGCGACGTTCACGTGCGCAACGGCGCGATCGTCGCGGTGGCGCCGGAGATCGCTGCGGCCGGTGCAACGTCCATCGACGGCCGCGGCATGATCTGCATGCCCGGGTTCATCGACACGCACTGGCACCTGTGGACCAGTGCGCTCCGGTCGATGGTCCGCATCGACGACCCCAAGCGCAGCTACTTCCCGGTCACCAACGCCCTCGGCCGCCACTACACGCCGGAAGACAGCTACCGCAACGTGCGCCTCGGACTCGCCGAGGGACTCAGCGCCGGCGCCACCACGGTCCACAACTGGGCGCACAACATCCGCTCGCCCGCGCACGCCGACGCCGAGCTGCGCGCCATGCGCGACATGGGCATGCGCGGCCGCCTCGCCTACGGCACGCCACAGGGCGCGTCCAACGACCAGCCCATGGATCTCGAGGGCCTGGCGAAGATCCAGCGCGAATGGATGCCCAACGACGGCACGCTCACGCTTGGCATCTGCTCGCGCAACGTCGGCGATTCCACGAATGTCCTGCGCGGCAATATTTCGGTCGAGACCGCCCGCAAGGACTGGGGCGGCGCTCGCTCGCTCGGGCTGCCGATCACCATGCACACGTCCGGCCCGAGCCCGATCCAGTTTCTGGAAAGCGTGAACCTGCTGGGGCCCGACGTGCAGCTCGTCCATCCGCTCCTGACCACCGCGGAGGAACGCCAGATCCTCAGGACGCGCGGCGTGAGCTACAGCATCTCGCCGACCGGCGAGTCGCGGCGCTCGGCACAAGTCGGGGTCATTCAACTGGGAGAGCTGCTGGAGGCCGGCGTCAAGGTCAGCATCTCGATCGACCATACCAGCGGCTACGCCTGCGACTATTTCCAGTGCATGCGCATTCTTTACAGCCTCCAACTGCATCGCTTCGGCGCCAAGGCGCCACTGACTACGAAGCGGCTCGTCCAGATGGCCACGCTGGATGGCGCGGTCGATCTCGGCATCGCCGACCGCACCGGATCCCTCACTCCCGGCAAGCGGGCGGACATCATCCTGGTGCGCACGGGCGACATCAACATCGCCCCGCTGAGCGACCCCTACGAGGCGCTGGTCACGTTCGCGCAGCCGCGCAACGTGGACACCGTGATCGTGGACGGGCGCATCCTGCGGCGCGCGGGCGAGTTCACCGCGCTCGACCACGCCGAGGTGCTGGCGCAGGCCACCGAATCCACCGCCGCGCTGCGCGCCCGCGCGAACTGGCCATGATCCTCCAGTGAGGCTCGCTGACGCGGGGCGGCCCATCGCAGCAGATGCCCGAAGGCAGCGCAGTTGGCAGCGCAGTTGAATTCCGTGCCACAATAAACGTAACTATGAAGTGGCTGATCTTCATCGCGGCGGCGCTCGGCGGTTTTCTGCTGTGGCGGTGGATCGCATTCGCGTCAAATCCGCTCCGGGCCGGCGAGGCGGCGCCGGCGTTCTCGCTGCCTGACCAGAACGGCAGGACGCGCAGCCTGGCGGACTTCGGCGCCAGGTGGCTGGTGCTCTACTTTTTTCCGCGCGCGGACACGCCCGGCTGAATCGAGCAGGCGGCGCGGTTTCGCGACGCAATGCAGGGGTTCGAGGCGCTGGGCGCTGCAGTGTGCGGCGTCAGCGTCGACGCCAGCGAGCGTCATGCCGCGTTCGCGCGCAAGTACAACCTGCCGTTTGCGCTGCTGTCCGACCGCAGCGGCGCCGTCTCTGCGCAATACGGCTCGCTGCGCAACTTCGGCGTGCTCAAGCTCGCGAAACGCAATACGTTCCTCATCGATCCACAGGGCCGCGTGGCGAGTGTTTACCTTGGCGTCAATCCCGCGCAAAATGCCGGTGACGTCATCGAGGACCTGCAGAGATTCAAGAAAGGCGTGAATGGTGAATAGTAAATGGTGAATGGAAAAACATCCCGGAGTCGCCTTTCTCTGTTCACGATTCACGATTCACTATTCACTATTCACCATTCACGCCTTTTGACAAGATGATCCGCACCTTCGACCACGTCGTGCTGACGACCGCCGACCTCCACCGATGCCTCGATTTCTACACGCGCGTGCTGGGCATGACGGTCGAGCATTACGGAAAGAATCGCATCGCGCTCCGGTTCGGCGACCACAAGTTCAACGTGCACCCGCCAGGCTTCAACGCCGGTATCAAGGCGCGCACGCCGACGCCCGGCTCGCTCGACCTGTGCTTTCTCGCCGACCGGCCGCTCGACGAGGTGATCGCGCACCTGAAGCGGGAGCGGGTGCCGATCGAGGAGGGGCCCGCGGTGCGTACCGGCGCGCGCTTTCCCATCCGCTCCGTTTATGTCAGAGATCCCGACGGCAATCTCGTCGAGATTTCCGAGAAGGCGTGAGGCGTAAGGAGTGAGGTGTGAGGCGGGATAATCTCCGGACCTGAGTAACGCGCCTTACGCCTAACGCCTCACTCCTCACGCTTTTCAATATGGCAGATTTTTGGCCCAGCTGCGGATTCAACCTGCTCAAGCGCGGGGCGGACGGGCGGCTGATCGTCACCGACGATTATCTGCGTTTCTACTACGCACGCCCGGAGCTGGCGCCGGTCGGGGAGTCGTGCGCGAACGAGCGGGCGCTGCACGCCTCGCTCGTGGACCAGCCGCACCGCGCCGTGTCCGCATCCGAGATCGCTGCGGTGGCGGATGCCGATGCCCGCGAGAACTACCGGGTCATGCTGGGCTTCCGCGACCGGCTGGCCGCGGCGCCGACCCTGGAGGCTTTCTACTCCAATCTGTTCAGGGATGATATTGCGGTGCCGCCGGACTTCATTCATCACACGGCGCAAGTGATCCTGCGCGGGATGCTCGACGGGTCTGGCGACGGGCTCGAGGCGCGGGCAGCGGAGCTGTTCTTCCGCAAGCAGCGCGTCACCGTCAACGAAGGCTCGATCATGCTGGCCGACGACGAGACGGTGGAGATGCATGCCAGCGGCGGCGGTTTCGGCAGCCTGGGCAAGCTGCTCACGGAAGGCCAGATGCCGCTGCGCACCGTCGAGCTCGACGTCCTCGACGAGAAAAGCTCCGGCCTGTATTTCGAGCGCGACGAGCGGCACGATACCGTGCTCAACCTCAACCACGGGCGCGCGGGCTGCGCCGCGCTGTGCCGCGTGCTGGAGCGCTGGATCGCGCATTTCCACGGCGTGCGGACGACGGTGACGACGGTGCGGGAAATTCCCGACGATGACTGGGTGTGGCACGTTGGCCTCGACGCCGAGGCGACCGCGATGCTGAACGAGCTCTACAACGGCGGCGAGGTGGAGGAGGAGCGCATGAAGCGGGTCATCGGCCTGTTCCGGCTGGATTTCCGCGACGCGGTGGTGATGCGCCCGGAGCTGGCCGGCTCGCCGGTATTCCTCGGGCTGGCGATGGCGCCGGACGGGACGCTGCGGATGAAGCCGCAGAACCTGCTGATGAACCTGCCGCTGGCTTCGCGTTCGTGAACGTCAAAAGCTCCCACACGAGGGACACACGAGTCGCTTGATGGCTACCTCAACTTTCAATCGTCCCCGTCGCAACGCTTTGGCTCGAGCGGTCGCTGGTGTTGTTCTTCTATTCGTTTCGCGCTCTGCCTCCGCCGCAGAGCGCTCCGATGCGTCATCCAGGCCGGAACGGCGCTGGTTTGAAGCCGCCGCGTCGATGAAGCGCCTCGCCGAGTCGTGGGGTGATCAGCCGTATGGCGCGGTATTGGTAGCAGATGCGGCAATCATTGGCGAAGGCCCGAGTCGTGTCATCAAGCATGACGACGCAACCGCTCACGCTGAAAGGGAGGCAATTCGCGATGCGCAGAGACGATTGGGTCGCAAGAATCTTGCGGGGAGTGTCCTCTACTCAACTTCCCGGCCATGTCGTCAGTGCGAGATTGCCGCCGCTGAAGCACAGGTTGCACGAATGTTTTTCGGCGAAGGACTAAACGACGCCGGTCACCCAAGGCCGTAGCATCAGGCACAAAAAGTGATCTGGTTTTCCTTTGTGTCCTTTGTGTCCTTTGTGTCTAAGCTTTTGACTCTATGACGTCAGCGGAACGCTGGAAAGAAATTGTCGCCGGCCCTGAGGAGGAGATCGACCTCGCGGAGGCGGCGCTGCTGATCGCCGCGCCCGAGTATCCGGGGCTCGACGTGCCTGCCTACTTGCGCCGCATGGACGAGATGGCGGCGTTCCTGAAGCGCCGGCTGCGCGGGGACATCAGTGCCGCCGATCGCGTCATCGCGCTCAATCACTATTTTTACGACGAGCTGGGCTTTTGCGGCAATTACGGGGAATACTACGACCCGCGCAACAGCTTCCTCAACGAGGTGCTGGACCGACGGCTTGGCATCCCGATCACGCTGGCGCTGGTCTACGTCGAGTTCGGCCGCCGCGTCGGACTTTCCATGCACGGCGTGTCCTTCCCTGGGCACTTCATGGTGAAGTGCAACATGCGCGACGGAGTGGTAGTGCTCGACCCGTACGCGCGGGGCGTGTCGCTGAGCCTCGACGACCTGCAGGCACGGCTGGGTGCGCTGCGGGGCGATGCCGTGCCATCGTCCGACATGGTGCGGCAGATGCTGGCGGCCGCAGGCAAGAAGGGCATCCTGGCCCGCATCCTCCGCAACCTGAAGGGCATCTACCTGGAGCGCCGCGATTTTGACCGCGCGCTCGCCGCCACCGACCGCATCATCATGCTCGAGCCGCGCGCGGCCGAGGAATACCGCGACCGCGCGGCCATCTACAACGACCTGGAATGTTTCCGCGCCGCGCTCTCCGACTTCCGCAACTACCTCATGCTC
>CAZCGD010000004.1:0-4264 GCA_964498105.1 uncultured Streptomycetaceae bacterium | reverse complement strand
TAGGCCCGGTTGGCAGCGCGGCGTGGTCCTCTCGCAAAATCCGGGAATCGTGGCGTGCCGTCGGTGATCGGCACTTCCCTTGGCTGCGGGTAACTGGCGGGCGATATCCAGTAAGCCTGGTAATTCGCTCGCCGTGGTCCCGTCGCCTTACTTGGAAATAGTGGCGAGCCTTCCGTGGCGGGATACGGCAGGAAGTCTGCATTTCTCTGCAATAACCAGTAGTTGGAATTCTGGGACCGCTTCGCGCCCATCGCCGAGTTGGGAAATAGACGGACGGATTCCGGAAGGGCCTCGTTCGCCATAAAGGACGGAACGGGCTGGCGGAACCAATAAGCGCCATTTGGCGCTCTTGGTCGTCCGTATGTTTTGTCTGGCGTTTGCCGGCTGCTTGGTGGTGGCGTTTGCGCTTCGAGAACGTCAGCCGAGATCGAAAACACCCAGTACGCGAGACTTGGGGCGCGACGTGGGCCGGCGGTTTTGTCTGGCACCACGGCCGCAATCGGCCGATCTTCGACAACGACGCCATCGGCTGCGAAGTCAACGGGCCGGTTGGAAACCCAGTAAGCGTGAACGGAAGCCCTTGCATGGCCGCGTGCGACACTCGGCAGGTGCAGAGTGCCTTCCGGCATATTCTCGGCTTCCGGTCCGGCACTGTATGGCTGCTGGAACCAGTAGGCTCCGTTTGCAGCCCTGCGTGGGCCTGCTGCGAGTGCCGGGAGGATTGGCTGCCCTGGCGTGGGGTCGTCGGGCAGGAAGTTGGTGTCCCGCTGCTGGAACCAGTAAGATGCAGAACTCGCGCGTTTTCGCGAGTCCGCGCGTTCGGGCATGAGAATGCCGAACGGCTGATGGACTACGGCAACGTCATCGCCTGGGACACCGCTGGAAATGAAGTAGGCCGACGCGGCGGCCCGCTTGATGCGATGATGCCAAACAATGGAAACGTCACGCGAGCCGCTAGGCGACGTGGCCGCGGAGGGCGTCGTCGGGCGAAACCAGACGGTGTGCTTACGCCGGCGATGATAAAGGTAGTTGCTTCCCATGCGGGTGAACTACCTCATGTTGCTAAGGCGACTCGGCGGATTAAGGCTCTTGCCAGATCACGTGATAGGAGGAGGTGGTTGCGCCTGATTGCGCATCGTGACGGCACTCCAAACTGGCAGTCGTGGCGCCAGCGTCGTAAATGTTGAGCTCCTCGCCGGGGGCTGCCAGCCAACGGATTACGCCGCCGTGCGCGTTCCAGGATGTTCCGAAGAGAGCACCGGAAACGATGGTCGGCTGGAGCGTGAGGTAAGTGGTGGAACAAAACGCCAAGTTTGCGGTGGAACGCATGTTGAGTTCTTGCACGCCGGCATCGGTGCGAGAACCAGTGCCAATGGCGGAGTCACGGGCGATGCGGGTTCGCATCGACGTTGATGCCGTGGCCTCCCCGCCCCAGGAAGCCTCAATCACATCGGCAATGTTGCCAGCGACGGTTTCGAGAACCCAGTTCGCCGTGGAAAGCGCGGCAATGATGCCGGCCCGAAAAGCGCCATATTTTCCCATTTCATCCTCCAGTAAGGATTGGGCCATCTGGCGCTGGCACCGACAATTTCAATGAATTCTAAGCATTACCCACGCTGGCGTGCAAGTTCAAGTTGTCTGCGGAATTTGTCGGCGTTCTGCTTAAAGCTGCCTGGGCAATACTTCAGGATCTCCATTTCCTTCGCGCAGGCACGGCAGATATTGCCACATTTCGAGCACCGGAAGCGAGCGATATACTCCTGGCTTGCCTCGTGGGCAATCTTGGCGGACCCCCCGATGTCCGTGCTTGAAAGAACGAATTCGTTGCAACCCCTCCGTAAAATGGCGATAACCGCCTGGCAGTGTTGGCAGGATTCAGAGCGGAGCTCCAACTTATCCTTGGCGTCGTTGATGCCGCCAGAATGATCGATCAGGATCTCACCCATCTGTCAACCAGTTCTATTTGCTTGTAGTGCTTTGCCCACCGGTCCCACAGAATTCGCACACCATGACCGCGTTCCGCGAGTTGAGCGGTGAACCTAACATCTTCACCAGCAACAACTTCGCAGCCGTCATCATCGTAGACGAACCCAAAGTATGGCTTCTGCAATGCTGCAAGGCAAGCCAAGTCGATCAGGCAGCAGCTTAGCCCGCAGGCTGGCACGCTTGCGTCTGGCTTGTTGGTGTCATCCAGTTCTCCGAGCAGCCAGAGCCTCAAATGCCGCGTTCCGTCCAGGTCGGTCGTATCCTTGTGGACGCAAACCATGCCGTCAGATCGAAGCGTAGGGGCCGCTACGACGGCCGGCTGGTGAAGGTGCATCGCGGTTATGGCGTCCCGCAAGAACCCGCCATGTGGAATTACGTCGGCATCCACCATGACCAGGTGAGTGCATCCACGATCCACGGCCGTTTTGACAGCCAGGTTGCGGGCTGCGTAAACGGGTGCTCGGCTGATCCAGAACGACTCTAGCTGGATCTGTTGAGAGACAATGGCGTGGCATGAGACGGCAAGCCAGTCGGCGAGTTCGGCATGGTGCCAGCCTCCGTAGGCAAGCCGGCAGATGGCAATCTTCATGGCGCCTCTGGTTCCTTGCCGAAGTTATTGTCGTAGTCGTCTAGGCCGTAGCCAGCAGGCATTATCAGCATCATGCCGTCTTTATCGACAGTGGCACTTGCGATCTTCATGCGCCAGCCGGTGTCCGCGTCCAGAATGCGAACCTCTTGGTTGGTTCCCCGATCCAGACATTGCAGTAAGTTAATTAACTCCGCCACGTTCTTCATGGTACTGATATGCAGGCCCTCGGCAGTGCAAGCACGGGCAGGTCGCCCTCGATGTAGTTGATCGTGATGCGCACGTGGTCCACGCTTCCAGTGTCGGTGGCGTCACCCACGCACGAGATGAGCACGCCGAAGTTGCTGGCGTTCAGTTGCGAGAACGTCGGCGTCAGCCCCCATAAGTCCGCCGCCCCACCGAAGCTGACGTAGGCTTCCGTCGTGCTCCAGGCCGCGCCAGCTGACTTGTTATCGCCAGCCGGTACGCCACCTACCATTAGGCGGATATTGGCATCCGAGATGCCCACCGATAGGCCGGCCTTCCGCTCGATTTCGACGGTGATCCCCTGGATCGTGTCCCCGGACTGGACAGCGAAGCTGAAGTTGCTGCACGACAGGTAATGCGACTGCTGGGTTACCAGCAGGGCAGCGGTGGCATAAGAGTTGTCGGAAACCTTGGCGTTGTCTGTTGTGCCCCAGCTGATAGAGCCGACGGACGCATTGTTGCCAGTGGTCCCAGGGCTATTTGGTCCGTAGGTAGCCATTTAGCGGAAAGCATCCCAGATTGCGAAGTTGCCAGGCGGTAGGTCGGCCGCGCCCGCCGGCTCCGTAATGTCATCCAGGATCAGTTCCACGATCGGCATGATTGTGTCGTCGTCCGTCCAGGTTGTGCCGTTGTAGGCCGACAGCCCGCGATTCGTACCGTTGGGGTAGGCCGAACGATCCGCCGCCGCTGCCAGCTGCACGCCGCGTAATCCAACGGCAACCGAACTGGTGACCTCGAACCCCAGGTAATACTTGGTGCCGAAAGTCAGCGTCGAAAGGGTCGCCTCGTCGAAGTACAGCTCGCAAGAGTAATCGGCCCCGGCAGCCGCGATTACGTCACTATCGAACGTAACGGCCTGCAATTCCGTCGTGGCGTCCCACAGCCCGAACTTGAACGTATTCGTGGCCGCTGGAATTCGGCAGACCAGGCTCGCGCCGAGAATCTTGAACGTGTCGCCGTGGCCGCTGGGGAGCGTGAACTGCATCGCCTGGCGGTGACCGTTCGTGCCCGCCGTGTTAGTCGATGCGGCCGATTGGCCAAGGTAGCCGTAGCGGCCGCTGGCCGTGCGCCAGCCAAAGATCGGCGACGGCGCCGCGACCTTGGCCCAGGTGCCAGCCGTGAGGGTCAGAGACGTTGGGAAACCGATGGAGTTGCGGATATTGCCGATGCCGCGAGAAAAGCTGCCGTAGTTGGTTCCGTTGACCGTTCCTGACGACCAGCGAATCGTCCATGACAATACTTGCCCGCGCGTTGGCGTGTACGCATTGGTCAGCGCCACCCATTGCCAGGTAGCATCCCACGTTGTATCCGCCGGCGGCGTGAATGTGCCGCTGGCCGCGCCTGCTCCGCTATCCACGTAGGCGCCGTCCGGGGCTCCCGTCGTGGCAACTGGAGTCTCCAGCCCGATGATGTACGTCGGCGGCGTAAGTGCTCGGGCCGTGTAGC
>CAZCGD010000003.1:0-1541 GCA_964498105.1 uncultured Streptomycetaceae bacterium | reverse complement strand
GCGGGCGTGCCCGACATGATGAGGTCGCCGGCGCGCAGCGTGATCAGTTTCGACAGATAGGTAATCATCTCCGGAACATTCCAGATCATCTCCGACAGGTCGCCCTTCTGCTTCACCATGCCGTTGACCTTGAGCCAGATCGCGCCCTTGGCCGGGTGTCCCGCCATCGCCACTGTCTTCAGCGCGGTGCAGGGCGCGGAGTTATCGAACGCCTTGCCCATTTCCCATGGACGCCCCATCTTCTTCGCCTCGCCCTGGATGTCGCGCCGGGTCATGTCGAGACCCACGCCGTAGCCGAACACATGTTCGAGCGCCTGCTCCACCGGGATGTTGGCGCCGTCCTTGCCGATAGCCACGATCATCTCGATCTCGTGGTGCAGATCCTTGGTGACCTGGGGAAACGGCAGCGTGACGCCGTTGGCGGTAATGGCATCGGCGGGCTTCATGAAGAAGAACGGCGGCTCGCGGTCCGGATCGTGTCCCATCTCGCGCGCGTGCTCGGCGTAATTGCGCCCGACGCAGTAGATGCGGCCGACCGGGAAAGTCTGGTTGCTCTCCGCTATCGGCAAGGCCGGAGTTGGGCGGAAATGGATTGCGTGATTCATCTAGCTTCCTTTCGTCTGGTTTTCAGGGCCGCAAACCGGGGTTTGCGAACTATCGATGGGCCCCGCACGCAGGCGGCGCGCCGATTTCCAACTACGTCTTGCTGCGCTCCACGCCGACCCAGAACCCCTGCGGCATGACATTGAAGGTCACCAGCTCGAACCGCTCCAGCAACCGGGGCAGCCACCATTTGGCAGGTTGCTGGATTAGGTGGGCGTTGCGGCCGTCGAGGAGAACCTTTGCCGCCGGGCCGGTGTGAACGGTGAACACGCCGGCGCCTGCCGTGACACGCTTCAAGTCGTCCAGCACATTGTCCAGCAGGGCCGGCTCGATGTGCTCGAGAACGTCAATGCAAGCGACAAATCCGCACGGGGCCGGTGGCGCCGACCAGCGCGGGATCGCCGGGTCGTAATGATAGATCTTCAGCGGCCGCTGCAGGTGCTCCTGCAGCGCGAACCCGAGGCGACCTTTGCCCGCGCCGTAATCGAGCAGCTCGGTAGAGCCGGTCATTTTCAGAACTCCGGCCACCAGCGGCGCGTACTGTACTGACGCCACCCCATAGCCCGGATTCTCGTGCAGCTTCTGCTGCATCTGCCGGTACTCTTCGCTGATCAGCGGGGCCAGCTGCGTGACTGTCGGCGACATATTGATTTGCGAAGTCCGCAAGATGGATTGAACGTAGCGAATTATATCCGAAGGCGTCCGCAGCGAGTGCGCCCGCCCGGTGTAAACTCGCTGCTCCAGCGACAGTCCACCTTCTGGAGAAATCATTAAAATCAAGTCCATCAAGGCCGGCGTGCACCGGCTTGCCGTCAACGTGCCGCTGCTGAAGGAACCGATCCGGCGCAAGGCGATCGTGTGCGAAGTCGAGACCGACAACGGGCTCACCGGCTACGGGCTCACCGGCGGCGCTTACCTGCCGTTGGCGATCGTCACCG
>CAZCGD010000002.1:0-16792 GCA_964498105.1 uncultured Streptomycetaceae bacterium | reverse complement strand
TACCTCGAGATCAAGGACCGCGCCAAGGACATTATCATTTCGGGAGGCGAGAATATCGCATCGGTCGAGATCGAGCGCTCGCTCTGCTCCCACTCCGCGGTGATGGATGCCGCAGTGGTAGCCGGGCCCGATCCGAAATGGGGTGAAGTGCCGGTAGCCTTCGTCACTCTGAAGGCCGGCGCCGCCGTCACCGCGGAGGAACTGGTCGCCTACACGCGCGAGCACCTGGCGCACTTCAAGGCGCCGAAGCGGGTGGTGTTCGGCGATTTGCCCAGGAACGCCACGGGCAAGATCCAGAAATTTGTTCTTCGCGAGCGGGCCAGGGAACTGATGAAGGTTGTATCCTGACCCGACAATCTTCCATAACTTCAAAAACAGGAGGAGTGTCATGAAAACCCTGGTGCTTGCCGTCATTGCGGGACTGGCGCTGGCTTCGATCGGCGAGGCGTGGTCCCAGAAATATCCAACCAGGCCGATCCGCATAGTCGTGCCGTTCACGGCGGGCAGCCAGACCGACCTCTTTGCGCGCATCATTGCCCCGAAGATGGCCGAAAACTGGGGCCAGCAGGTCGTGGT
The DNA here is from genome assembly GCA_964498105.1 of uncultured Streptomycetaceae bacterium. Classification (GTDB taxonomy): domain Bacteria; phylum Pseudomonadota; class Gammaproteobacteria; order Burkholderiales; family SG8-41; genus SG8-41. The sequence goes on along the minus strand of CAZCGD010000002.1, from coordinate 16,216 downwards.
GGACAACCGTCCCAGCGCCGGTGGCATCGTCGCCGGCACCATCATCGCCAGCGCCGCGCCGGACGGCTACACGCTCATGTTGACTTCGAGCGCCTATGCGGTGAGCGCCGCCATTTACGCGAAGCTGCCGTACGACCCGCTCAAGGACATCGATGACGTCGCCAAGTTCGCGAGCGTTGCGCTCGTGCTGGTGGTCTCGCCCAAGCTCGGCGCGAAGTCGGTCAAGGAACTGATTGCACTTGCGAAGAGCAAGCCCGGACTGATCACGTTCGGTTCCGCCGGGATCGGCAGCGCCACTCACATGGGCGGGGAACAATTCAAGTACGTCGCGGGCATCAATGTCGTGCACGTGCCCTACCGGGGCACGCCGGAAGCGCTGATCGACACCATGACGGGACGTATCCAGTATTGGTTTTCGCCGATGGGGCCCGCGGTGCCGTTTGTAACGGATGGGAGGCTGTTGGCGTTGGCTGTGACCACTGCACAGCGCTCCCCGTTGTTCCCGAACGTGCCGACGGTCGCCGAAGCGGCGCTGCCTGGGTTCGATTACGACCCGTGGTACGCCGTGTTGACGGCCGCCAAGACGCCGCGACCGATCGTCGACCAGCTCAACAAGGAGATTGCCCGCATCATGGGCCTTGCCGATGTCAAGGAGCGCATGCTGTTCCAGGGTGCAGTCATAGGGACCAGCACGCCCGAAGAATTTGCCAAGTTGCTCCGCTCCGACATCGCGACGCTGAGCAAGGTTGCCAAGGCGGCGAACGTCAGGATTGATTGAAGAAGGTTACGGTGACGCGGTGACGAAGTGACGCAGTGACGGGAAAGCCGCGCATGGCGACACGCCTGGAGAGGGGTTGTCTCATTGCCGTGTGCGTTTTGCTTGCCGCCGGTACGGCGGCGTTCGCGGCGGAGCCGGCGTACCCCACGCGTCCGGTACGATTGCTGATTCCGTTCGCGGCGGGCGGCGGAACGGACACTCTGGCGCGCATCATGGCGCCGCGGCTGGGGGAAGACCTGGGACAGACCGTGGTCGTCGACAACCGGGGTGGCGCCGGCGGCAACCTCGCGGCCGAGATCGTGGCCAACGCGGCGCCCGATGGTCACACTGTGTTTGTCGGTTTCAACACGGTGCTCACGGTCAATCCGGTCCTGTACAAGCTTCCGTTCAGCGTGGAGCGCGACCTGGCGCCCGTGACACTTCTCGCGACCGCGCAATACATATTGGTGATCCATCCGAGCGTGCCGGCGAACACGCTGAAGGAATTCATCGCGGCAGCCAAGCAGAAGCCCGGTGCGTTCAACTTTTCCTCGGGCGGGGTGGGCACGCCGCTGCATCTTTCCGCCGAGCTGTTGAGCAAGCGTGCCGGAATCAGGATGGTGCATATTCCCTATAAGGGTGGCGCGCCCGCGGCGGCGGCGTTGCTGGCGGGGGAAGTGCAAGTCCTCTTCGGCAGCGTTGCCGCGTCCGTTCCGCACGTGAAGAGCGGCCGGCTGAAGGCGCTTGCGACGACGGGCATCACGCGCTCGAAGGTCGTTCCGGACCTGCCGACCATCGCGGAGTCCGGCTTCCCGGGCTTCGACGTCGGTTCGTGGTACGCGCTGCTGGTGCCGGCCAGGACGCCGGCATACGCCGTAAAACGGCTGCGCGACGCGGCGATCAAGACAGTGGCGCTGCCCGAAGTACTGGAGGCCATGTCGCGCCAGGGCCTGGAGGTCGAGACCAGCACGCCACAGGAACTCGCCGCCCGCATCAAGCGCGAATCCGCCGTGTGGGCGGCAGTCATCAAGGAGGCGGGAATCAAAGGCGAGTGACGAAGTGACGCGGTGACGAAGTGACGGGGTGACGAACGAGTTGTTGGTTTTGGCGGGCAGGGGAGGGGATTGTGCGTGCTTCGTGGAAGGTTATTGCAACCACCTTGTTTGTGGCCGGCACGGCTGTTGCAGCGGCGCCGGCGCATTCACAGGGATATCCGAGCCGCGCGCTGCGCATCGTGGTGCCGTCGTCGGCCGGCAGCGGAGCCGACTACTCCGCGCGACTGATTGCGCAACCGCTGAGCGAACGTCTCGGGCAGCAGGTGGTGATCGAAAACCGGGCCGGCGCCGCGACCATGATCGGCACCGAGCTGGTCGCGAAATCCCCGCCCGATGGCTACACGCTGCTCCTCGGCGTCGGCACGCTCGCGACCACTCCCGCGATGTACAAGAAGGTCCCCTACGACGCGCAACGCGACCTGGCGCCGATCACCCAGCTCGCGTCGGTCGCGAACGTGCTGGTGGTTCACCCGTCATTGCCGGCGAAATCGGTGAAGGAACTGGTCGCGCTCGCGAAAGCACGGCCGGGCGAGATCGCGTTCGCATCGTCGGGCACCGGCACGTTGCCGCAGTTGTCGATGGAGCTTTTCCTCGTCATGACCGGCACGAAGATGCTGCACGTGCCGTACAAGGGCCCCGGGCCCGGTCTGATCGACCTGCTCGCCGGACGCGTGTCGGCAATGACGACCAGCACGACGGCCGCGTTCCCCCATGTCCGCTCCGGGCGCTTGCGCGTGCTCGGAGTGACCACAGCCCGGCGCGTTGCGGTCATGCCCGACGTCCCGACCATCGCGGAAGCGGGCGTGCCAGGCTACGAGTCCGTGCAGTGGTGGGGCCTGCTGGTAGCGGCGGGCACACCGGGGGAAATCGTCGCCCGCCTGAGCAAGGATGTGGTTTCGGTGATGAGCGTGCCGGACATCAAGGAGCGCTTCGAGCGGGAAGGGATGGCGGTCGTTGCCGGCACTCCGCAGGAGTTCTCCGCGTTCATCCGGTCGGAAACCGAGAAGTGGGCGCGGATCGTGAAGGCTGCCGGCATACAGCCTGAGTGACGAAGTGACGAGATGATGCAGTGACGAAGTGACGCGGTGACGCAGTGACAGGGAGCGAAATGGGTAGTGCGGGTATCGCGATTCTGGTTTCGATTGCGACGGTTTTCGCAGGCGCCGCGGGGCCAGTTGCGGCGCAGGGTTATCCCGCGCGGGTGGTGCGCATCATCGTGCCGACTTCTCCCCCCGGCGGCGCGGACGTGGTGGCGCGGCTGATCGCGCAGCCTTTGTCGGAGCGCCTCGGCCAGCAAGTCGTGGTCGACAACCGCGCGGGGGCGAGCACCATGATCGGGGGCGAGCTGGCAGCGAAGGCGCTGCCCGACGGCTACACGCTGCTGATGGGCATCAGCACGCTCGCGATCAACCCGGCGACATTCAGGAAAGTGCCATACGATGCCCTGCGTGATTTCACCCCGATCACGCATGCCGTGAAACAGACGCTCATGCTTGCGGCGCACCCGTCATTCCCGGCGAAGACGGTGAAGGAGCTGATTGCGATCGCGAAGGCGCAGCCGGACGCCATCAACTATTCCTCGCCGGGCTTCGGCACCAACCCGCAGATGGGAATGGCACTGTTCATACACATGGCCGGGATCCGCATCTACCACGTTCCGTACCGGGGCGGCGGCGAGTCGATCATCGCCATCGTGTCGGGCCATGTGCCGGTCACGATTGCGTCGATGCTCGGCACTATCCCCCATGTCAGGAGCGGCAGGCTGCGGGCGCTCGGGGTCACCAGCGCGACGCGGTCGCCTGGCGCGCCCGACGTTCCGTCCATCGCCGAGGCGGGTGTCCCCGGCTATGAATCGCTGCAGTGGTACGGGTTACTTGCGCCGACCGGTACGTCCAGGGAAATCATTTCCAGATTGAACCGGGAGACCGTTGCTATCCTGCGCATGCCGGAGATCGCTGCTCGCCTCGTGAATGACGGCAGTACCGTGGTTGCCGGCACGCCGGAAGAGTTCGGCGCGTACCTACGGGCCGAGACGGACAAGTGGGCGAAGGTGGCGAAGGCCACCGGCATCCAGCCGGAATGATGAATGATTCGGTTTCTTGTCCGTGTGTTTCCGTGTGGTTCCGTGGCAAAGTTTTAAACAGGCTTTTTTCAGGAGTTCTACATGAAGATTGCAGTCATACACGATTACGCAAACGCGCTGCGCGGCACGCGTGCTTACGCGAAGCTCAGTGGCCACGAAGTCATCATCCATACCGAGGCGTCCACCGATCCCGCCCGGGTCGTCGCGCAGGTCGTGGGTTGCGATGCGTTGCTGCTCACGCAGCAGCGCGTCAGGATGACCCGCCAGATCGTTGAGCAGTTGCCGGGCCTCAAGTTCATCAGCCAGACCGGGCGCAACGTGAATCACCTCGACGTCGCCGCCTGCACCGAGCATGGCATCGTGGTGTCTGCCGGTGGCGGCGAGGGCGCCACCCCTTACTCCACGACCGGCGAACTCGCCTGGGGGCTCATCATTGCCTCGCTGCGCCAGCTTCCGTACGAGGTGGAGCGATTGAAGCAGGGGCACTGGCATTCGACGGCCGGGACGCGGCTCTACGGCAAGACGCTGGGCGTATACGCCTTCGGCCACATCGGGGCCGCGGTGGCCCGCGTCGGACGCGCATTCGGGATGAACGTAGTGTGCTGGGGCCGCGAGGGCTCGACCGCCCGCGCGAAGTCCGAGGGCTTCGAGATCGCTGCCAGCCGCGAGTCGTTTTTCGAGAACGCCGACGTGATCAGCCTGCACCTGCCCGGCAACAAGGACACGCGGGGCATCGTGACCGCGGCCGACCTCGCGCGCATGAAACCGACCGCCCTGCTGGTCAATACCAGCCGCGCGCCGATCATCGCGGAAGGCGCCCTGGTCGCGGCGCTGGAGAAAGGGCGTCCCGGTTTCGCGGCAGTCGACGTCTACGAGGAAGAGCCGGTGGTCGGCGCGAAGCATCCGCTGCTGAAAATGAAGAACGCGCTGTGCACGCCGCACCTGGGCTACGACGTGAAGGACAACTACGAGCGGATGTACGATCAAGCGGTCGAACGGCTGCTCGCCTACGCCGCGGGCAAGCCGATCGAAGTGGTAAATCCGGAAGCCGCGGGAAAGCGGTAGCCGAATAATCCAGACCGATCCCACATTCTTCCTGCTATTCTGCCCCTTCAGCAGCGTGTCAGGAGAAATGCGATGGTCAATTGGCGTGCCGCACCCGGTGCCGGGCGGGTGTCGATGAAGATCCATTCGTTCCTCGTGGCAGCGATGGTGCTGGGTGGTGCCGCATGGATGACGCAGGCGGCCGGGCAGTCCTATCCACAGAGACCGGTGCGGGTGCTGGTCGGGCTGGCGCCCGGCGGCGGCACCGATACCTACGCGCGGATCATCTCGCAGAAGCTGACCGACACGCTGGGGCAGCAGTTCATCGTCGACAACCGGCCGAGCGCCGGCGGCAACGTGGCGGGCGAGCTGGCGGCGCGCGCTGTGCCGGACGGCTACACGCTGTGGGTAGCCACCCCCACGTCCGTCATCAACCCGAACCTGTGGCGCGACGTGCGCTACGACGTGCTGAAGGATTTCGCGCCGGTCGTGCAACTGGTGGATTCCCAGTTCGTCCTGTCCGTGCGCAACACGGTGCCCGTCACCTCGGTCAAGGAGTTGATCGCGTACGCCCGGTCCCAGCCGCAGACGGTGGCTTATGCGTCGAGTGGGGTCGGCAGCTCGAATCACCTGGCAGGGGAGTTGTTCAAGACCATGGCCGGCATCGACCTGGTGCACATCCCGTACAAGGGCGCCGGGCCGGCCATCAGCGCGCTGCTGGCCGGAGAGGTCGGGGTGATCTTCAGCAGCAGCGCGAGCGTCATCGGCCACGCCAAGGCCGGCAGGGTCAGGATACTTGCGGTCACCGGCCTGAAACGGACGCCGATCGCGCCGGACATCCCGACGATCGCGGAGTCGGGCGTGCCGGGATACTCGGTCTCCGGATGGTATGGATTCGTCACGGCAGCCAAAACGCCCAAGGCGGTTATCGAGCGTCTCAACACGGCAGTGAACAACGCGCTGCCCGAGCTGCGCGAACGCTACGCGAGCCTGGGAGCGGACGTGAGCGGCGGCACGGCGGCGGAGTTCGGCGTTTTTCTCAAGAGCGAGCACGAAAAATGGGCGCGGGTGGTGAAGCTCTCCGGCGCCAAGGTTGATTGAGATATCCGGAGGACAAGCAAGGCCGGAATATCGCGTTCGCGCAGACCGCACTGCACCTTCTACTCGCTGGAGGACGGCATGAAACCCGTATGCATACTGGTGGTGCTTGCATTGATACTCCCCGGCGCCGCCCGCGCCCAGGGCTGGTCGCCGCAACGGAACGTGGAGATCGTCGTGCCCGTCGTCCCCGGGGGCACCAACGACAAGTTCGCGCGCGCGATCGAGCGCACCTTCGTCGGAGGCAAGCTCGTCAACACGTCGGTGACCGTGGTGCACCGGGCGGGCGGGGTTAACCAAATCGCCTACGCCTACGTGAGCCAGCACGCGGCCGATCCGCACTACTTGCTGATGGGCACTTCCACGCTCATCACCGCCCATGCCATGGGCACCAGCAGGATCGGCTATGCCGATTTCACGCCCATCGCCTCGATCTTCAACGACTACGTGGTGCTCACCGTCAACGCCGCCTCGCCGTTGAAGAACGGCAAGGAACTGATCGCCCGGATGCAGGCGGATCCCCAGTCCATGACTTTGGGTTTCTCGTCCTCGCTCGGCAACCATCACCACATCATCGCGGGGCTGTTCATGAAGGGCATAGGCGCCAGCCCGCGCGACCTGAAGACCGTCATATTCAAGGGTTCCTCCGAGTCCTTGACGGCGCTGCTCGGCGGCCACATCGAGATGGTTTCCACCGGCGCCGGCAACGCCGCTCCTCACATGGCGGCGGGCAAGCTGCGCGTGCTGGGTGTGTCGTCCGGCCAGCGCCTGCCTGGAACGATGGCCGACGTCCCGACCTGGAAAGAGCAGGGCGTGGACCTGGTCTACGGAAGCTGGCGCAGCGTCGTCGGCCCGAAGGGGCTCACCGCCGAGCAGGTAGCTTTCTGGGAGAACGCCCTGCGCAAGGTGGTCGATTCCGCGGACTGGAAGGCGGAGCTCGAGCGCAACTACTGGGGGGATTTCTTCATGACCGGCGCGGAATTCCGGAAGACCATCGACAGTGAATACCGGGCGATGAAGGGCGTGCTGGTCGAGCTGGGGCTCGCCAAGCCATGATGGCGTAAGGAAACGGTTTCTACGGCGGCGTCACGCCCGCCGCCTTGATCCATCGATTTTCCTCTTTATTAATGGTAGTCAGGCCGCCGTGCCCCGCAGCTCTAGCACTCGGCTCACTCGTAGTAGAGACCCTAGTATATACAATTAGTTAAGTCACACCTTCGTGACTGTCATCGTAACATGTTACACTTCATGTCACGGAGGATGATATGGAAGCGAAGGAGCGTGTGCGAGGTTACCGGGTCCGCCAGCGGGCATCGGGACTGAGGTTGATTCAACTGTGGGTGCCGGACACGCGGTCGCGAAGTTTTGCAGCCGAGTGCCGGCGGCAGTCCCGTCTGTTACAGGGTGACGTGGCTGAAGCCGAGGCGCTGAAGTTTATCGAGGACGCGGGCGCCTGGGAAGACGATGCGGCGCGGTGACATCGTCACCGTTGCGGCCCCCGGCGACTATGGAAAACCGCGGCCGGCACTGGTCATTCAGTCGGATCTCTTTGACGCGCTTCCGAGCGTCGCGCTGTGCCTCGTCACGAGCACGCTGCGCGATGCGCCAATTTTCCGCATCACCGTGGATCCTTCTCCGGCCAACGGGCTGCAGCGCGTCTCGCAGATCCAGGTGGACAAGATACTGACGGTCGCGCGCGAGCGCATCGGCGGCGTCATCGGTCGCCTCGACGACGCGACGCTCCTCAAGGTCAACCGCTCGCTGGCGATCTTCGCCGGCATCGCCTGAGGACATCTTCTCCTCGTTACCGCGTTACTTCGTCACAGTTTCCAGCTTCATCGCTCAGACGGGGCGGCGTGATCTGGTGCTATAATCGCTTCTGGTTAACCAGAAGGCAGATCATGGATCAGGTCGGTGTTTTCGAGGCAAAGGCGAGATTGTCCGAGCTTGTCGACAAGGCGGAGCGGGGCCGGGTGACCACCATCACCCGCAACGGCAAGGTGGTAGCGCGCCTGGTTCCCGCAGCAAGAGCGCGCGGCAAGAATCCCAACGCGGACGTGATTGATCGAATTGCGGCATTCAGCAAGACCCTCGAAGTCAAGGGGCGTGTCAATATTCGTGAACTGATCGAAGACGGGCGCGAGTAGTGGCGTTCGTGCTCGACGCTTCGGTTGCTATCGCGTGGTTCGTGCGAAAGCAGGCCACGGCTTACACCGGTCGAGTCAGGTCAATGGCGAAGCGGGAGCCACTGCATGTTCCGACCGTATGGCCACTTGAGGTCGCTAACGCACTGATCGTCCTGCAGCGGAGGGGCAACATTTCCGAAAAGGCGGCCAGGACTGCTGCCGACCTCCTGGGCGACCTCGCAGTCACGGTGCATCAGGATCGTCTGACGGTACCGGAATTACTGGCGTTCGCTGCCAAGCACCGGCTGTCCACCTACGATGCGAGTTACCTGGACCTGGCGCTGTCCCTGCGCCTTCCGCTGGCGTGCAGGGACGGCCCGCTTCAACGCGCGCTTCCGAGCGCCGGCGTCCGGCTTTCCTGATCAACGAGAGGGCGTAAGAGCGTGAGAGCGTGAGTGGGGAACGAGATTTATTCGATTTCCCGATCTCCCGACGTCCTTGCTTTTCGACTTCCCGACTTCCCGACCTCCCGACTCACGGTTCCTTGTCGATTTCCTTCGCCGTCGCCTTCAGCATCTCGATGAACCGCTTGGCGGCGGGGGAGAGGTAGCTGTCTTTTCGGTAGAACACGCCGACACCGCGGGCATACACCAAGTTCGGAACGCGAAGTTCTTTGAGTCCATAGAGCGGGGCTGCGTGCCTCACCACGCGTTTTGAGGTGAAACCCATCAGATTCGAAGAAGCCAGCAGCTGATGCCGAAGCTGCATGGAACTCGTTTCCATGGCAATTCGGGGGGGAGGCAGACCTGCATCCTGGAATGCTTGTCTCAAGTGCCGCGGGGCTGCCGCTTCAGCGGCCGAGACTGTCCACCGCTCTTGGGCAAGATCGGCCAGCGTCACGAGCTTCTTTCTTGCCAATCGATGGCTTGCGGATGCATAGGCGATGAATTCTTCATTGTAGAGGGACTCCTCAACCAGATCGTCGTGGCGGGATGGTTGAAGGGTGGTAACGACTAGGTCCAGTTGTCCCAGGCGTAACGCAGGTATTGAGGCGCTGCGTTCCATCACGGTGATTTTCATTGTCACGCCTGGCGCGTCCTTCAACAATGCAGCGTACGCAGCGGACAACACGGTAAGTCCAAAGCCCGGACCAGTGCCCACGCGCAGATGTCCCGCTCGTCCCTGGCCGAGGTCGGCCGCTTCCCGCGCAACATCCTCCAACGTCAGTCTGACGCGCCTTACCTGCCCAAGTAGAGCAGACCCAACTGCGGTTAAATCGACCCCTTTGGGCGTGCGTTTGACGACCTTAGCCTGAACTGCGCGCTCCAGCCGCCGCAGGCTCTTGCTGAGAGCCGTCGGGGTGAGGCCGAGGATTTCCGCCGCACGCGTCACGTTGCCCTGTTCTGCGACGACAGCGAAATACTCAAGGTCGCGCAACTCTATTCGCACGAACTGAAATTCAGTATGTAATGAAAATTGGATAATTGCGGGAACACTGGTCCAGTGTCAATATCATCTCGAACCTGTAGCTGCCGAGCCATAACGGGCAGGATTGGGAAAGTCGCGATGATAGCCACCGCTGGCACATCTGCGCCGACCGGTGTGCGGGTCCATACAGGAGGCAACCATGCTCATATCGCAAAGCATTACGTTTGCAACCGCAGTCGCGGCGAGCATGGCTGTCGCGGCTGCCCAAGATGTTGCACAGGCGCAGCAGAACTTTCCCAGCAAACCGGTTCGCATCGTTGTCGGTCTCGCCGCCGGGAGCCAATCCGATATCGTGGCACGCATGATCGGCCGGAGGTTGAGCGAGATCTGGGGGCAGCCGGTAGTGGTGGAAAATCGCGTGGGAGCGGGCGGCACGTTGGGTGCAGCCGTCGTCGCCAAGGCGACACCCGACGGACACACGCTCCTGTTGGCTTCCAGCTCCTTCGTTATCAGTGCGGCGCTGCATTCAAACCTGCCGTACGATCCGCTCAGAGACTTTGCGGGGATCACCCAGCTCGGATTTACCACTGGTGTGCTGGTTGTAGGGTCCACGCTTGGCGTCAAATCCGTGAAGGATCTCATCGCACTCGCCCAAGCCCGGCCCGGCAAGATTTTCTACGGCTCGGCGGGCGCGGGCAGTAGCACGCATATGAGTGCTGAGAGGTTCAAGATTGCGGCCGGCATCAATACCGTACACGTGGGGTTTAAGGGCCAACAGGAATTTCTAATAGAAATCCTCGCCGGGCGCATTCACTATGCCATGGCTGGCCTGGGACCCGCGCTGCCGTTTCTCAAGGATGGCAGGTTGCTCGCATTGGCGGTTGGCATTCCGCGGCGCTCGCCAGTATTGCCCGACGTGCCGGCGCTTGTGGAGGTAGTGCCGGGATACGAGAAAGACGGATCATATGCATTACTGGCGCCGGCAAGGACGCCGCGTCCCATCCTGAACCAGATCAGCAAACAGGTCGCGCGTACACTGAATCTGCCCGAGGTCAAGCAGCAGTTGGACTCAATCGGGTTTGTCCCGGCCCCAACCTCACCCGAGGAGCATGACCAGATCCTGCGTGCCCAGATCGAATCGTTCTCCAAGATAGTCAGGATTGTCGGGTTGCGCACGCCATAGCGCGCAAGATTCTCGATTCCTCGCTGCCGGTCACGCCGGCCGAACCGTCCCGCATTTCCAGCAGCCGGTGAACTGGCCCTCGAGTTGCTCGCCGCATTTCGGGCAGCGCCAGTTCTGGTCTCGGAATTCGCGGGCGAAGTCGCCGCTGAGGAACGCCACCAGCAGCGCCTGCGCGCGGTCGTACTGGCGGTCGTCCGAGATCCACACCGAGCACACGTCCACCGGCAGCTCGCCCCAGCCGCTCGTCAGGAATTCGCCGCGCACTTCGGCGGCAATGCCGTTCGACTCGAGGAAACCCTTGACGAGATGCGCTTCCGGGGCGTGGCGCGCGGCGTGGATCTGCTTCATGCGGCCGCTACACGGTCTCGGCCACGTCCTCCACGAGGAGGTCCCAGCGCTGGCCCGCGCGTTCGATGACCGCCTCGATGTCCTCGGCAAGCAGGTGACGCGCGGCCACGAGCTTTTGCGCGGCTTCGCGCGTGCGCTCGAGGAAGGCCGCTCGTGACGGATAGCGCTCGGCGATCGACAGGCGCGGGTCGCCGTTGGCCTCGCGCGCCGCGCGCGTGCGCGCAAACGCGAGCGTCGTGCCCATCATCGCCATCAGGTCACCCGGCGCACCTTGATCGGCGTGGCGGGGATTCCATCCGGTAAACGTCGCAACCGGCGCCAGCAGCTCGACCGGCCGTATGCCCGCGGTCTCGTTGCCGTCGGCGTCCACGGCCGAAACATAGGTCCGGTACGGCGCCCCCATCTTCGGTGGATATGCCGCGATGCCGCGCCCTATCTCGGGACCGAAGTCGAGGCGCACGGGGCGAGCGACGCGATCGGGAAAGCGCAGGCCCGGCAGCTTGCGGTAAAGCGCGCCCAGAGACTCGGCCTCGACAGCCGTCCCGCCGGCAAGGCGCGGGAATGCGCTCGGCGGCGGCTCGACGCCGTCGGTCACCCAGCGATCGAGATTGACGAGCGCGGCGCGCAGCAGCGGCGCGTAGTCCACAACGTTGAAGAGGTGATGGCCGCGGCTGCCGGTGTTGGGATCGGCCGGCGGCGGCGGAATCGTGCCGGGCGTGTGCTGCGTGCCGGCGAACAGGTAAGTGCGCATGAACGCCGGGGGTTCGACGTCGCGTTTTCCTTCGATATCGGTGTGGATCAGCGAGGCGTCGCCGCGCCAGTACTCGGCGGAGGTGTTGGTGGCGAAAACTTTCGGGGTGCGCCCGCGCTTTTGCAGCCGCGCGAGCGCCTCGGGATCGGCAAAGGGGGGCAGGCTCCCGACCGCTTCGGTCGCGTTGAGCGAAGGCTGACCCAGCCGCAGGTTGAACTCGCCGCGCCGGCCGCCGGCGACGTGCGGGATCACCGCGTCGAACGTCAACCGTCCCTGCTCGTCCTCGTCGAGACCGAGGAACAGCATATGCCGCAGAAAGCGTCCGCTCTGGGACAGGCCGAACAGATAGGACCGCTCTATCGTTCCGGCGCATGGATTGCCGCTCGCGTCCGTGCCCCAGCGTAACCACGCGCCGGTGTCGCGCACCGCGAGGAGCCCCAGGCCGGTGATGGGCGGCTCGGAGGAGCGATACACGATGTCGTATATCGCCCCCGGCGTGAAGCCGCCGTTCACCTCGATGTGCGCGGAATCGGAAAAGCGCCATGCCGAGCGCGGCAGTTCGGCGGCGGCCGCGCCCCCGTGCTCGCGCACGGTGACCCGCGCCTCGGGGTCGGCGAGATCGGCGACCGGGTGCGGAATGTGGTAGCGATCGGCGAGCGGCAGCTTCGCGACGCGCGCATTCGGCCGCAGTTCGCAACGGATGAACGCCTTGATGCCGCGCGCTCCGGGAACGTCGAGCGCCATCAGTCCATCGCGGCGCGGCACGTCGTGCTGCCAGCCGACCCACGCGACGGTATAGCCGTGGCGCATGAGAAAACCGTTGCCGAAATCGGCTGGTGCCGCGGGATCGGGCACGCGCACCGCGCTGTTGAACACGCCGAGCGCCACCTTGCGGCCGCGGTTGGCGACGTCGAGCAGCAGGCGGCCGTTGCCCTTGCGCGCGTCGACGGGCTTCAGCAGATAGAAGTCCCCTGAAAATTCGACGTGTCCGTTCGCATTGCGCCGCGCGAGACCGATGTCAGTGATGCTTCGATTCGATGGATGGCCGGGATCCACGGCAAAGCGGATCGTGCCGGCGATCTTCTCGTAGGCGCCGGCTGCGCCGAAGGACTGACCGCCGAGAACTGCCGTTCGCGTCTGGATATCGAGATTCGTCACCATGTGGTCCTGCTCCTTGCGCGGGCCGGTTTCGCGGATTGTAGTCCGTCCCGGCCATGGCGTCGCCATGAATCCTGCTAAAATCGCCGTTCCCTTTCCGGCGCTGATTCCCCGCATCTTTTCCTGCATGTCCGGCAACGAGGAACTGGTTTACCTGAGCGCCGCCGAACAGGGCCGGCTGCTGCGCGACCGCAAGCTTTCCCCGGTGGAACTGGTGCGCGCCTGTCTCGAGCGCATCGACCGTTACGACGGCATCCTGCGCGCCTACATCACGGTGTGCGCCGAGCAGGCGCTGGCGCAGGCGCGGCAGGCGGAGCGCGAGATCGCCGCCGGTAACTACCGTGGGCCTTTGCACGGCATACCGTTCGGGGTGAAGGACCAGCTGTGCACGCAGGGAATCAGGACCACGCTGGGCTCCCGTATCACGGCGGACTACGTACCGGACCACGATGCCGCGGTGATCGAGCGGTTGAAGGCGGCCGGCGCCATCCTGATCGGCAAGGAGAACCTGCACGAGTTCGGCAAAGGCGGCACCAACGTCTTTCCCTATGGCCAGCCGCGCAATCCCTGGAACCCGGCGCATCATCCAGCCGGCTCGTCGAGCGGCTCCGGTATTGCGCCGGCAGCGGGCTTCAGTTCCGGCTCGCTGGGCGAAGACACCGGGGGATCGGTGCGCAGTCCCGCAGCGGCCAACGGCATCGTCGGCTTGCGCCCGACATTCGGACGCGTGAGCCGCTACGGTGGCGTGATGTACGGCTGGACGGCGGACACGCTGGGGCCGCTCACGCGCACCGTGGAGGACAATGCGCTGTTCCTGCAGGCGATTGCCGGCCACGATCCCCGCGACCCTTTGTCCAGCACGCGGCCGGTGCCGGATTACGCGGCCGCGCTTCGCCCCGATCTCCGTGGGCTCACGCTGGCGGTGGTGCGCGAGATGACCTGGCCCGATGGAGTGCATCCCGAAGTGCGCAGCGCGATGGAGGCCGCGCTCGACGTGCTGCGCAAGCTGGGCGCCACGGTGAAGGAAGTCTCGTTGAAGCTCGCCAGGCACTCGGTCCCGCTGCAGCTGCTGACCTCGGATTCCGACATCGCGTCCATGATGTTGAAGCGCTGGCTGCGCACGCGCTGGGACGATTTTGACGTCGGCACTCGCACTCGCCTCGCTGCCGGCTGCCTGATCCCGGCCACGGTTTACCACCGCGCGATGCGGGCGCGGGCCCTGGTGCGCGGGGAAATCCTGGAAACGCTGGCCGGTTGTGACGCGCTGCTGTGCCCGGCCAATTTCAATCCGCCGGGGCGCATCGAGGCCGCGCGCGAGCAGGTGGATACGCCGGAGGATATGGACCAGAAGGTGCTGTTGCGACGGATCAGCACTTACCCGTTCAGCATGGCGAACATTCCCGCCATCGCGCTGCCGATGGGCTATACGAAAAACGAGCTGCCGGTTTCATTGCAGGTCGCGGCGAAACCTTTCGACGAGGCCACGGTGTTCCGGGTGGCTCACGCCTACGAGCGCGCGACGCCCTGGCACCGGCGTCATCCTGATCTCGTGCGCACGCTGCAACAGTCAGTGTCGCTGGCCGGAGTGCAATCATGAAGCTATCGCGGGATCAAGTTATGGCGCTGGCCGCCGCTGCAGGTCTGGAAATCCCGGAAAAAGACCTCGCCAACGTCACCATCCGGGTGGCGGCGCTGCTGTCGGCGATGGAGAATATCGAAGCCGAGCTGGGCGAAGCCATGAATGCCGTGGAGCCGTTGCCGCCGGTGTTCCCGCGCGAGGATTTTTGATGAACCTGCGAGCGACTTCTTGTGCATGGGCGTTCGTCGTTGCCGTTCTGACAGGCACTGCCTTCGATGCGGACGCGCAGCAGGTCTGGCGACCGGAGCGTAACGTCGAGATCGTGGTGCCGACGGCCGCCGGCGGGGGCAACGACAAGACCGCCCGCGTCATCCAGAAAATCTGGCAGGAGGCCGGCCAGCCAGCGGCGGTCGTGAACCGGACCGGCGGGGGCGGGGCGGTCGCCTACAATTTTCTGAATCAGCATGCCGGCGACGCTCATTTCCTGAGCATCGCGCAGGCGGGACTCTTTACCAACCATATCACTGGCAGCAGCCCCATCCACTACCTGGATTTCTCGATCATCGCCAACCTGGGCGTCGAGCCCAGCGCGATCGCGGTGCGCGCCGATTCCCCGATCAAGTCGGCGCAGGAAATGTTCGAGAAACTCAAGGCCGATCCGGCGGCGCTGAGCATCAGCATCGGCAGCACGCCAGGCGGGACCAGTCACATGGCGCTCGCCCGCGCTTACAAAGCCCTCGGCGGCGACCCGAAACGGCTGAAGACCGTTAGCTTCAAGGGCTCCGCCGAATCCGTCGTCGCGGTCATGGGCGGGCACATCGACGTCATGATCGCCGCGATCAACAACGTCGTGCCGCACGTGCAGTCCGGCAGGATGCGCGCGCTGGCGGTGACGTCAGCGCAGCGCCTGACCGGCGAGTTTGCAGGCGTGCCGACCTTGCGCGACCTGGGAATGGATGTGACCGTGAACGGGTGGACCGTAGTACTGGGGCCCAAGGGGTTGAACGCCGCGCAGGTGCGCTACTGGGAGGAGTTGCTGGCGAAGTCGGTCCAGCACCCGGAGTGGAAGGCCTACGCCGAGTTCAACTACTGGAGCCCGCAGTTCCAGCGCAGCCAGGAGACGATGAGCTATCTCGCCCGCGAGTACGCAGCGGCAAAGAACGTGCTCACGGATCTGGGATTGGCCAGGGCCCAGTGATTTTTCAGGGGATAGTAAATCCATGAGCCGCGCATTGAAGATAGGGATATTGAACGGCGACGATATCGGTCTCGCGCCGGGATTGTCTGCAGGGCCCCAGCGCGCCATGGCACAGGCGACTCACGGTTCGGCGCCTGACATAGCGGGCAATAACATCGCCATTCCCTACGCCATGATCATGTCGGGGCAGATGCTGCTGGCGTGGCTGGGCCACAAGCACAACGAGCCCCGCGCGGTGCGCGCGGCCGGTCTGATGGAAGCCGGGATGGAAAGCGTGATCCGAGAGGGGCGCTGGCTGACGGGCGATCCCGGCGGGAAGGCGAGCACCACCGAGATGGGCGATGCCGTCGCGCGCGCTGTTTGATCTCACGAATATGACCGGGATCAGAGTGCTGAGGATAAGGGTGT
>CAZCGD010000001.1:0-3572 GCA_964498105.1 uncultured Streptomycetaceae bacterium | reverse complement strand
CACTTTGTCCTGAACCTTGGGCATGCGCGTCTGGCCGCCCACCAGGATCACGTCGGAGATATCGCCCGTGTTGATCCCGGCATCCTTGATCGCGGTGCGGCACGGCGCGATGGTACGCTCGATCAGGTCATCGACCAGGCTTTCGAACTTGGCGCGCGTGACCTTGACCGCCAGGTGCTTGGGCCCCGACTGGTCGGCCGTTATGTAGGGCAGGTTGATTTCGGTTTGCGCGCCCGAGGAGAGCTCGATCTTCGCTTTCTCGGCCGCGTCCTTCAGCCGCTGCAGCGCGAGGATGTCCTTCTTGAGATCGATGCCGCTGTCCTTCTTGAACTCGTCGCACACGTACTCGATCAGGCGCTGATCAAAGTCCTCGCCGCCGAGGAAGGTGTCGCCGTT
This sequence comes from uncultured Streptomycetaceae bacterium, assembly GCA_964498105.1. Classification (GTDB taxonomy): domain Bacteria; phylum Pseudomonadota; class Gammaproteobacteria; order Burkholderiales; family SG8-41; genus SG8-41. The sequence continues at coordinate 3,176 of CAZCGD010000001.1, read as the reverse complement.
GGTCGAGAGCACCTCGAACTGGTGCTCGCCCTCAACGTTGGCAATCTCGATGATCGAGACGTCAAAGGTGCCCCCGCCCAGGTCGTAGACCACGATCTTGCGGTCCTTCTTCTCCTGCTTGTCGAGGCCGAACGCGAGCGCGGCCGCGGTCGGCTCGTTGATGATGCGCTTGACATCGAGGCCCGCGATGCGGCCGGCGTCCTTGGTCGCCTGGCGCTGCGAGTCGTTGAAATACGCGGGCACCGTGATCACCGCCTCGGTGACCGACTCGCCGAGATAGTCCTCGGCGGTCTTCTTCATCTTCATCAGCACCTGCGCCGAGATCTCGGGCGGCGCCATTTTCTTGCCGCGCACCTCGACCCAGGCATCCTTGTTCGGCGCTTCCATCATCTGGTACGGGACTATCTTCAGCGACTTCTGCACTTCGGCTTCGGCGAACCGGCGGCCGATCAGCCGCTTCACCGCGTACAACGTGTTCTTCGGATTGGTGACCGCCTGGCGCTTGGCCGGCGCACCGGTGAGGATTTCGCCGTCCTCCATGTAGGCGACGATGGAAGGGGTGGTGCGTGCGCCCTCGGAATTCTCGATTACCTTGGGCTGGCCGTTTTCCATGACGGCCACGCACGAATTGGTCGTTCCCAGGTCGATGCCGATGATTTTTGCCATGTTCTACCTCGTTGCCGTTTCCGAGTCCGAGAAATTTGTCATGTAACGGATATGGGGGTTAACCCCGGAGTTTCAACGCTCAGGCGCCCCTGCTCTTGGCGACGATAACCAGCGCGGGACGGATGACCCGGTCGTGGAGGAGGTAGCCCTTTTGCAGCACCTGGACCACGGTATTGGGCTCGGCATCGGATTCCAGCGCGCTGATCGCCTGGTGGCGATGGGGATCGAACTTCTGGCCGGCCGGGTTGATCTCGGTGACGTTGAATTTATCGAAACCGTTTTTCAACTGCCGGAGGGTGAGCTCGACGCCGCTTTTCATGCTGTCCACCGTCGCGCTCTCGGCCGCGAGCGCGGCTTCGAGGCTGTCCTTTACAGGCAGCAGCTCAGCGGTGAAGTTTTCCACCGCGAACTTGTGCGCGTTGACGACCTCGGCCTGCGCGCGCTTGCGAATGTTGTCGGCTTCCGCCCGGGCGCGCAGCCACGCATCGTGATGCTCCGCAGCCGCCTGTTCCGCCTTTTTCAATGGGTCGTCGGGGCTGGTAACGCCGGCATCGGCCGCCGCTTGCGGCGTGGGAGGCTCCGTCGCGGCGTCGGGTTGATTCGCGACGACTTCTGGGGTCTTGGTCATGCAGGTTTTCTGTTAACCCGTTGAATATTGGGTCGGATCGGGATAATTCAAGAGCCCAATCAGGAGCTTAAGCGCCTGATTTATATGAATTCTGGTCTGCGACCCCAGCCTGCCGCGCTGCATCGCGGCAGGCGTTCGCCGGCTTGGACGTGCGCAGGTACGTCCTTCCCCGGCCCGAATCCCGGCATGGCTTCGGGCGTTCACGGGCTCGGACGCACGCAGGTGCGTCCTTCGAATTCCCCGCTCACCCCGGCTCACCCCTTCGCGCCCATGGACAGCGCGTGCAGGCGTGAAATCTCGAGCGCCTCGTGCGTCGCGGTGTCGGCCCAGCCCAGCAGGTTGGTCGCCACGATGTTGGTGAGCGTCTGCACCCAGTCGTTGCGCTCGTTAAGGCACGGGAGGTAGTGAAATTCGCGGCCGCCCGCGTTGAGAAAAGTCGCTTTGCCCTCGATCGCTATCTCCTCCAGCGTTTCGAGGCAGTCGGCCACGAAGCCCGGGCAGATCACGTCGACGCGCGCGGCCTTCTGCCTGCCGAGTTCCACGAGCACGTCCGACGTATAGGGCTTCAACCACTCCGCGCGCCCGAAGCGCGACTGGAACGTGATGCGGTATTGCTCGGGCTTGAGCCCGAGCGCTGCCGCAAGCAGCCGTCCGGTCTTGTGGCACTCGCAATGGTAGGGGTCGCCCCGGTCGAGCGTCGCGCGCGGCATGCCATGAAAGCTCATCAGCAGCACGTCGGGCCTCTGATTAATCGCCCAGTATTCGCGCACGCTGTGTGCCAGTGCGGCGATGTAGCCGGGGTCATCGTGAAAATTCCGGATGGTGCGAACGGCCGGCTGGTTGCGCGCGTCCTGGAAGCAGCCGAACGAGACGTCGAGGGCGGTAGCCGTGGTGGCGGCCGAGTACTGCGGATAAAGCGGCACCAGCAGGATGCGGTCGCACTGCTGTGCTTTCATGGTCCGCAGCCGGTCCGGGATCGAGGGGCTGCCGTAGCGCATCGCATAATCGATGACGAGGGGCAGTTGCTGGGCCCGTTCTCCGAGGTGGCCGCGCAGCAGGGTCGCCAGGCGCTGGGTGTGCACCTTGAGCGGCGAGCCTTCGCTCATCCACACCCGGGCATAACGCTGCGCGGAGGCTGCGGGCCGCGTGTTGAGCACGAACAGATGCAGGATCGGCCACCACAGGATCCGCGGAATCTCGATGACCCGCGGATCGGACAGGAACTCCTCGAGGTAGTCGCGTACCGCGGCCGGCGTTGGCGCGTCGGGCGTGCCGAGGTTGATCAGCAGCACCCCAATGCGGGACGAGGTGCCGTGCGTGTAAGGCGGTTCCGGGTTCAAGTTTTCAATGTTCCAGGTTCCAGGTTCAAAGTTCCAGGTTGCAGGCTCAAAGATTCTGAATACCAACCTTGAACTTGGAACTTGGAACTTTGAACGTTGAGCTCAGCGCTGGGTAAGCAAGCTGCTCAACAGCTTCGCGGTGATGTCGACGATGGGGATCACGCGTTCGTAGGCCATGCGGGTGGGGCCGATCACGCCGACCGTGCCCACTACCTGGCCGTCCACCTGGTAGGGGGCGGTAACCACGCTGCATTCGTCGAGGGTAGCGACGCCCGATTCGCCGCCGATGAAGATCTGCACGCCCTGCGCGCGGCTCGACACGTCGAGCAACTGGAGCAGCCCGGTCTTGTGGTCGAACAGCGTGAACAACTTGCGCAGGTTCGCCATGTTCGAGGAGAGATCGTGCGAATCGAGCAGATTGCTCTCGCCGGATATCACCACTTCCTCGGCTGATTCGCTCGCCGCCTGGCTCCCCGCTTCCAGCGCGGTCGTCATGAGCCGGGTCATGTCCGCGGTGAGCTGCTTCAGCTCCTCGCGTATGC